>DAOVQH010000124.1 GCA_030628755.1 Candidatus Cloacimonadota bacterium
CTAAATATTCTCCATCTGGACTAAAGCAAACACTTAGTACCCCACCTGAATGTCCTTTTAAAGTTTGTTGTTCTGTAAATCCTAAATCCTGAGAAAATAAAATTAAATTTATAATAAAGAAAAGTAAGATGAAAAATATTTTTTTTAACATAATATACTCCTTATGTTTTGGAAAAATCTATTTCATGAAAAGTTTTAATCTCTATTTTATGTCAAATGAAAAATTCTTAATATAGTAAAAGCAGTCCCGAACTGGAGAGGTCTTTCCATATCAACTTGAGTTATCCAGCACCTATTTGCTGGATTAACAATAAGATTTCCAAATAGGTGCGGGATGACTTAAGTTCATTGAAATGTTTTTCTTATTTTTAGATTCCCACTTCCACACTCCTTCCTATCCGGCAACTGTCGGATGGGAAGTTTATAACTTCTTAAGCTTCCGTCAATTGCCGGACAGGTCTGCTTCAATATTTTAGAATCCTTTCAAAAAATGAAACAGAGTTTCAAAGCAATTGTGTTCCGAAATGCAATTTCGGAACGAGAGGGAAAGCAGTCCCGAACTGGAGAGGTTTTTCCATATCAACTTGTTCAACTTAACTCAAGACCTTCCAGGCTTAAATCAAGTCTCGAACCAATATACAGTGACCAGTTACCAATGAACTACTTTGCTACAATACTCACCAGCTTTTTGGGCGAAGGTTTAGCTAATTTTACGAAGGTTTAGAAAACCCAGAATTGTATGCAAATCATAAATCATATTTCTAATCTACATTTATTGCTTGACGTATTTGAATGCATAAATTTTGTTAACACGTGAGGTGAATATGTTAATTGAAAGAGATTTAGCAAATTCGATAAATAAATCTGCAAAAGGATTCCCAGTCATAACCATTACTGGTCCACGTCAATCTGGAAAAACAACTTTTGCAAAAATGACATTCCCTGATTATAAGTATGTCACGATGGAAGATCCTGATGTGCGGGAATATGCCATTTCTGATCCTAGAGATTTCATACACAGATATTCCAACAAAGTAATAATTGATGAATTCCAGAGAGTGCCACAATTAACTTCATACTTGCAGGGACATATAGATGAGGTCAATAAACCCGGAATGTATATACTTACCGGAAGTAATCAATTTGAACACCTTCATTCAGTATCACAAACATTAGCCGGTCGTACAGCAGTTTTGAAGTTACTCCCATTCAGTTATAAGGAACTTTATTCTGGAAAAAATATTGATACAGACATTTATGATATAATGATAAAAGGCTGGTACCCACGTATATTTGACCAAGAACTTCAGTATAGTACTTTTTATAATTCATACTTTGATACTTATGTTCAAAGAGATGTCAGATCAATCGTAAATGTTCATAATTTGAATGATTTCCAAAGATTTGTGAGATTATGCGCCGGACGCACAGGACAGATTGTTAACTTAAGTAATATTGCAAACGAAGTAGGCGTAACCTATAATACAATTAAAGGTTGGATCTCAGTATTACAGGCAAGTTATATAATTGAACTCTTGTATCCGTACCATCGTAATTACAATAAACGCATCATTAAAAGTCCGAAGCTCTATTTCTTAGATACAGGTTTAGCTTGCAGTTTGATCGGTATAAGTAAGCCTGATCATCTAGAGACCCACCCCCTGCGTGGTGAAATTTTTGAAACGTATGTGTTTTCTGAATTGTTAAAGAATCAGTATAATAAGGCTTTAAGAAGTAATTTATTCTTTTTCAGGGACAGCAATAATAACGAAATTGATTTTCTTGCAGAAAGTGGAAAGGGACTGGTTCCAATGGAAGTGAAATTAAACTCAACACCCAGAAAGATGCACTTCAAGAATATTGAATATTTCAATAAACTATCTGATCAAGTTATTCAAAATTATCTTATATACTCAGGTATCAATAATGATCATCGTTATAATTGTGAAATCATTGGTTATCCAAATATAGGAGACGTGGAGATTTGAATATCTTCCAACCTTACGGATGGCTGAAAACCTCCGCAATGGTTGGATTCAATCGTCATTCATTTTCTACCATTCGCAAGGTTTTCAACCATTGCGAAGGTTTATTAATTTTTTGCGTTCTCGACTCGAACTCGAAAACTTGCTACGAGTCAAGTCCGCAATGTGCTAATTGTTAATTTCCAATTTTTTTTCTCTGTGCTCTCCGTGTGCTCTGCCTGCCCGGCGTAGCCTCCACCCTCCGTAGCTGTGCTACTGCGGAGGACGGGTTGGCGAAGACTGGTGGCAAATTACTTCGCAACTATACTCACCAATTTCTTCGGAACCACGATGATCTTTTTGATCTCTTTTCCTTGAAGATGTTTTTTCACGTTTTCGATTTCCAAAGCCAGTTTCTTAATATCTTCTTCCGGCGTATCTACCGGAACTTCCATTTTGCCGCGCACTTTACCCATTATCTGCACTACATAAGTAACTTCATCTTTTTTCAGGAATTCTTTATTAAACTCCGGAATTCCAGCTTCGTGAACCAATATCTCATTTCCCAGCATCGACCACAGTTCTTCCGAAATATGCGGAGCAAAGAAGTATAGCAATCTGGGAATAACAGCGCAGGATTCTGAAAAAATAACTTTTTCAGCATCGGTCAATTTTCCCAATTCTGTGATGCCGTAAATATTATTCAAATGTTCCATAATGGCAGCGATAGCTGTATTGAACTGCATTCTATCCTCAATATCATTCAAAACTTTTTTAATTGTGAAATGTGTACTGTAACGCAGTTCCTTAATTTCATTAGAAATTCTTCGTGTCCCTTCGTGTCCCTTCGTGGCTAAATCATTTTCTTTTTGTGCCAATTCATGTGAATTCGTGGCTGCCTTATTTTCTTGTTCCTTTTTGTGCATCTTTGTGGCTATTTTTATCAATTCCAGGTTTTCTTCAAACAATCTCCACACACGATTCAGGAAGCGAAAAGCACCTTTCACACCTTCATCACTCCATTCAACATCTTTCTCCGGGGGAGAAGCAAAAAGCATAAAAACCCTCAAAGTGTCAGATCCATAACGGTCTATGATATATTGAGGATCAACAGTATTCCCTTTTGACTTGCTCATTTTAGCACCATCTTTAGTTACCATTCCCTGAGTAAGCAATCGAGCAAAAGGTTCATCTGAACTAACCAATCCAATATCTCTCATAAATTTATGGAAAAAACGTGCATACATCAGGTGCATCACAGCATGCTCGATGCCACCAATATATTGATCTACGGGAAGCCAGTAATCAGCTTTATCCTTTGCAAATGGTTCTCTATCATTTTTTGTATCTGTATAACGAGCATAATACCAGGAGCTGTCTACAAAAGTATCCATCGTATCTGTTTCACGTTTAGCAGGACCTCCACACTGAGGACAGGTTGTATTTACCCATTCTTCTACAGAAAGCAAAGGATTCTGAGTAGTTTTTCCCAGTTTAACATTTATGGGAAGTATAACTGGCAGGTCTTTATCAGGTACTAGAACAGTTCCGCATTTATCACAGTAAATTACTGGAATCGGAGTTCCCCAGTATCTTTGACGTGAAATACCCCAGTCTCTCAACCTATAGGTAATGGCATATTCGCCCATATTATTCTCTGCCATCCAGTCTGTAATAGCCTGCATTGAAGCTGTACTTTCCATTCCATCGAATTGAGCGGAATTAACCAGAATTCCGAGTTCGATATATGCTTCTGTCATTTCTTTTAGAATCAGGTCTTTTTCTGGAGTTTGAATTACAATTGTTATAGGAATATTATACTTCTTTGCGAATTCAAAATCCCTCTGGTCATGGGCAGGAACAGCCATCACAGCACCAGTTCCATATTCCATCAGAACATAATTCGTTATCCATATTTGAACCTTTTTACCATTAACAGGATTAATGGCATATCTTTTGGAAAAAATTCCTTCTTTAGTTGTATCCTCAGCAGTTCTAAGAATTTTATCTTCATTCATCACCTTACTACAGAATTTAGAAATTTTAGAGTCATTTGGTTCATCTTTCAACCATTCTGTAACCAGAGGATGTTCAGGTGGAAGAGCCATAAACGTACAACCAAAGATCGTATCCGGACGTGTTGTGAAAACAGTGATAATTTCGTCAGAATCTTCCAATTTGAAATGAATATTAGTCCCCTCACTTTTACCAATCCAGTTAGCCTGCATAGTTTTGACGCGCTCTGGCCAATCGATAACTTTGGAGAAATCCAGCAGTTCTTCAGCATAATCTGTAATTTTAAAGAACCACTGCTTAAGTTCCTTCTGACGAACCGGATTTTCGCACCGCCAGCATTTCCCATCTTCAACCTGTTCATTTGCCAGTACTGTCTGACAATTCTCACACCAGTTCACAAAAGAGAATTTCTTATAAGCTAATCCCTTTTCATACATTCTCTTAAAAAGCCATTGTCCCCAGACATAATAATCAGGATGACATGTACTGACTTCGCGTTCCCAATCGATTCCAAAACCTATACTTTGAAATTGTTTCGCCATTATTTCTATACTTTCATCTGTAGTAATTCTGGGGTGAGAATGATTTTGAATTGCAAAATTCTCTGCAGGTAATCCGAACGAATCATATCCCATTGGCTGCATTACATTATAGCCCTGCATCAGTTTAAAACGCGCAATAACATCTGCAATGGAATAATTGGAAATATGCCCCATGTGCAAAGCACCTGAAGGATATGGAAACATGGAAAGTACGTAATATTTAGGCTTTTCCGAACCATCGATCGCATTAAAAACTTTTTGCTCTTTCCAGATTTCTTGCCTTTTTTTCTCTATTTTTTCAAATGGATATTCCATTTTTATCTCCTGGATAGTTTTTCTTTAAATAAATTTTGAATAATATTTGGTTGAATATGCAGTATTTCCCCTAAAAGGGGAGTAAAAGGAGATGACCTGGAAAAACAATATGTGATTGTTTTATGTTAATTTTGCTATAAGAGATATTTTTCTTCATCATCTTCAATTCCTTTCATTTAAAGTCGGATGCCAGTTTTGAAATAAGAATAAATTGGTCAAATAGTTTTTTGAAGATAAAAAAACTTGCCAAGTTTTTGAAACTTGGCAAATTTATATCAAATCAGGAGGTTATTATGGGATTGATAGGTTATTTTAATAAACGCGTTAAACTCTTTACAATCTGGGATATCAAACTCTGTCAGCTTACAGCTATGATGGTTATGATTATACTGATAAAATTTATTCCACAGATCATTTCTTTAAACATCTGGTGGTATGTAATTCTATTAATTCTTGCAGCGATCAGACCTATGCATGTAATGTTTTTTAAGAAATAAGGGGAAATTAAAGAGAGGGTAGATACAAAAAAATTGGATTCACAGGTAATCATCACTAGAGGTGGATTCAACCTGAAGATAGCGTGGAGTACTGGCTTTGTGGCAGGAAGCAGCTGTTAAAAAAATTAACCACCAGTCTTCGCAAACCCGTCCTCCGCAGTCCGGCAGTTGCCGGACGGAGGGTGGAGGCTACGCCGGGCAGGCAGAGTACACGGAGCACACAGAGAGGAAAATTAACAACGAACTAAACTAACAAAACGGACAGAGATTTATGTTATTGTTGCTTTGATTCTTTTTAAAAGCTGGTAGTTAATATCTTTTTTATTCGCTGGTTCAGGTTTGAAACCTGAACTTTATATTTTAAAATGAAACTATAGGTTCAATTTACAAAATTGAACCAGCGGGGAATTCGCAAGCAAAGCTAAAAGAAACACGCTCAAGCGTGTAAACCTCCAGTCTACATATTATTTCGACCTGGCAGGCAGAAAGACAACTCTTTCACTTTTAACCATTGCAAAGGTTTACATGAAAGAAATCCGATAACCCATGGTATGCACCATGGCAGGCATTCGCAAGGTTTTCACCTTTCACCTTAAACCCAGCACCCTATACCTTGCACCTTTTCCCAGTTCAACTATTTCAATTAATTCAATTCTTTTGTTCGTTTTAGTTAGTTGCTAAATTCTTCTAATACACAAACACCACACCACTAGTGGGGAAGACCCATTCATCTTTTTTAGATGAAATCGTAATGCTTTTGCCATCAGTAGAGATTTGAGGGAATTTACTTCTACCGGAGAAAATTGGAACTGGTTCCACATTTTGCAGAACATCGCCAAAAATAAATGTTATTTTCACTCCTTGAGTCAGTTCGATAAGATAAACAGAAACCTGGTGAGAATCTTTGGGATAGAAGGTCTGGGTGGAAATGGAGAATTGAACTTCCTTTCCAACTAATTCTTTGAGCTGTGGATGATGACAGCATATCTCGATACAACCTCCGAATATCTTCATTTCATGGTTAAGCTCGATGTCGTTTATCTTTGCAGATGTAACATCGAACAGGTTCGCTTCCAGTTTATTA
The DNA here is from genome assembly GCA_030628755.1 of Candidatus Cloacimonadota bacterium. Taxonomy (GTDB): domain Bacteria; phylum Cloacimonadota; class Cloacimonadia; order Cloacimonadales; family TCS61; genus JACNIV01. The sequence continues at coordinate 6,419 of DAOVQH010000124.1, forward strand.
TCCAGAAGCCAGCGGTATTCCACATCTATACGTAGGAAGTATTTTTCCAGAAGTTTTTCACTATTGGCACAGGCAATATAAAAATGATCATTTTGAAGTTGTTTGAAGAAGGTAAGGGTTGTGTTGGTGAGGTAGTAATTAGTCAACCCCCTTCCGTCAGTTGCCGGACTTCGTTTATTCCCCCTTGAGAAGGGGGATGAAGTGGAATCTTTAAATTCTATTGTATGTTTAAAATTCCGTCGATAATGAATATCTCTATCACGTTCTGTGAAGAATCTCTTTAAAATATCGGAGTAGATCAGGCTGGAGATTTCCTTACTTTGAAGGCGTTGTTCTATTGCAGTCTCGATGACGGTGTTCAATTTATCGTCTGAATAATCAAAGCTAACAAAATCACGGCGCAGAAGCGGGGAAGATGCAATTATTTTTCCATTCTCATAATAGTATCTCTTGGCTCGTCTTCCCACCTGGCAGAGTATTTCATAACTGGAACCGTTGTAGAGCGAAGTCAGGTTCTCTGCTTTGATGGCATCGTGTTCATTTCCCAGCAGAACAACAACATCTCCAACACTTGCGTCCAATTTTGTAATATCCACAGCTATCATATCCATACTTATTTTACCAATAACATCGCAGAGTTCATTCTTTATCAGCACTTTTCCTTTATTGGAAAGCATGAAATCGTAGCCATCA
>DAOVQH010000208.1 GCA_030628755.1 Candidatus Cloacimonadota bacterium
AAAAATATTTGGAAACCCTTGGAGATTGGGGTATCGAATATGTTTCATTCCACCAGGAGACTGTCTTTCATTTACATCGTCAGGTTTCAGTTTTAAAAGCTAAAGGTGCGAAAGCCGGTATTGCACTTAATCCTTCAACTTCAGTTGAAACGATCTTCCCTGTTTTATCTCATCTGGATTTTGTACTAATTATGAGTGTAAATCCGGGTTTTGGTGGTCAGAAATTCCTACCACTTGTTTATGATAAAATAAAAAAACTCCAAAAATTCGCTGATGAAAAAAATCCAAATCTGGAAATCGAAGTTGATGGTGGAGTTGATGATAAAAACGCTCCCAAACTAGTTAAAGCTGGAGTTCATATCTTAGTAGCTGGCTCATATATCTTTGGAAAAAAGGATTATAAAAAGCAAATACAGAGCTTAAGATAATTTGTTTTCTTAACCTGAGGAATAATGTTCAACAGTCTCACAGAACGTTTCGAAGAAATATTTAAAAAACTTAAAGGACAGGGAAAACTCTCTGAACAAAATATAAAAGACTCGATGAGAGAAGTCCGCCGGGCACTCCTGGAAGCAGATGTTAACTTTAAAATCGTGAAAAATTTCATCGAGGAAGTAAGCAAGAAAGCTGTGGGCACTGTGGTGATGAAAAGCCTGACCCCGGGGCACCAGGTTGTGAAAATTGTACATGAACAGCTTGTCAATCTAATGGGAACAAAGAACTTTAAAATCAATCTGCCCGATAACAGGCTGAATAAAATTATGCTTGTGGGATTGCAGGGCTCCGGGAAAACAACTACCTGTGCTAAAATTTCCCAGCATTTCAAGAAGAAATCTCTCAATCCAACAATGGTAGCCTGCGATATCTACAGACCGGCTGCTATTCATCAACTGCATGTTCTTGGAAAACAATTAAATCTTCCGGTTATTTCCGAGGAAAAACAAAAGAATGTGATAAAAATCGCTAAAAAAGCAGTTAAAGAAGTTGAGCAATCAGATACAAATCTGCTGGTCTTCGATACTGCCGGTCGATTGCATATCGATGAAAAAATGATGAGAGAGCTACGAGAACTGAAGAAATTGTTGAATCCAGATTATATTCTTTTCGTTGCAGATGCCATGACCGGTCAGGACGCTGTGAACATGGCAAAGGAATTTAATGACCAGCTTGAATTTGATGGAGTAATCCTAACCAAGATGGATAGTGATGCCCGCGGTGGCGCTGCACTTTCCATTAAAGCTGTAACCGGTAAACCTATTGTATATGTGGGAACAGGCGAAAAAATATCTGACCTCGAAGAATTCCATCCGGATAGAATGGCAAACAGGATACTGGGGATGGGCGATGTTCTAAGTCTCATAGAAAAAGCAGAAGCTGCCATCGATGCTGAAGAAGCGGAAAAACTGGCAAAGAAACTTAAGGAAGATCAATTCACTTTTACAGATTTCCTTTCTCAACTCCAACAGTTACAAAAAATGGGCTCCCTTGATCAGTTAATCGGAATGATACCAGGTATTGATGGAAAAGCGCTCAAAGGGCTCAAAGTGGATGAAAAAGACCTTAAACACATAGAAGCTATCATTTACTCCATGACTCCACAGGAAAGAGAAAAACCTGCAATCATCAATGGTAGTAGAAGATATCGCATAGCAAAAGGAAGCGGAACATCAACTCAGGAAGTCAACAGATTACTCAAACAGTTCGAACAGATGAAAAAAATGATGAAGAAATTTGATAACTCAAAATTTCAAAAAAGCGGAATGTTTCCATTCTAAAAAAAAAAGAAAATGAAGAAAAAATTGATAATCATAAACATAATAGTATATATTTAAAATGCTTGACGACAAAGGAGCAAAAAAAAATTAATCCTTTTCTATATAAAATGATATTGGAAAAAATAAGGAGTTGAAATGGTTAAGCTTAGGCTTAGAAGAATGGGTACAATAGACAAACCCTTCTACAGAATTGTTGCTGTTGATTCCCGCAAAAAAAGAGACGGTGCTTACCTTGAATCTCTGGGATATTACGATCCCAAAACTGACCCTCTTACACTGAAAGTTGATATGGAAAAAGCCATTAACTGGTTAAAAGTAGGCGCTCAGCCTTCAGATACAGTTAGATCTTTATTTAGAAAAGCTGGTGTTTTACAAAAATGGCACAATATCAGATTCGGAGAAAAAGCTGAAGAATCCAAGCCGGAAAAGAAGAAGAAAAAAGTAACCAAACCTGCAGAAAAGAAAACTACAAAAAAAGCAAAACCTTCAGCTAAGAAAAAGCCAGTAAAAAAAGTAACCAAACCTGTCGTAAAAAAGGTAGTGAAGAAAAAACCTGTTGAAAAGAAGAAACCTGTCGAAAAAAAGAAACCTGAAAAAGAAACGAAAAAATAGGAGTTGAAAATGAAAGAACTTATTGAATTTATTGTTAAAGCTCTTGTTGATGATCCTGCTTCAATCGACATTAAAGAGGTAGTAGGAGATAAAATAACTATCTACGAATTGAGGGCTGCAAAAAGTGATATTGGAAAAATCATTGGCAAACGCGGTCGTACTGCTGGTGCAATTCGAACTATAATTAATGCAGTTTCTGCAAGACAGGGGAAAAGAGCAGTTCTAGAGATTATCGAATAAATGGAGATCTCTGATCTTATTACGATAGGCAGACTGGGAAAATCTATAGATAAAAACGGATTCATTACTTTTAAACCAGATAAGATTTTCCAACCCTCTTTTCTAACAGATGTTTTTTTGCTCTTTACAGATAATAGAGTGAGGTATGTGACAGTAACTGAGACCGATACACAAAAAGGTTTCAAGATCAAGATTGATGATACGGAAATTGCACAGGAAGCTGCTATAGATGGAAGAGTTCAGGTAACACTTCCCCGGGAAGATATTGATAATCTCCTCAAATCACACGGAACTCCAGGGTTCACAGGAATGAATATTATCTTTAAAAAAAAACACATCGGGAAGGTCGTAGATACTTTTAATAATTCAGCTTATGATGTTCTGGTTGTTGAACTGGATTCAGGTAGAGAGCTAATGATTCCTAAAGTGGATTATTATGTTGAAAGGATAAATAAAGAGTCTATCTTTGTAAAGAATATAGAAGGTCTTCTAAAATTATGAACATAGAAATTCTTACTCTGTTTCCCAAATTGTTCCAGAACTTCCTGCAGGAAAGTGTCGTAGGAATTGCCATCAAACAAAAAGCAATTATTGTGAATATTACCGATATCCGTGATTTCACTCATGATAAATATCGTTCCGTGGATGATTATCCTTATGGTGGTGGAGCCGGGATGGTAATGAAACCCGAACCACTTTATGAAGCTATTCAATACGTGAAAAAAGATAGAGATATTCCCGTGATATATTTCACACCTCAGGGAGAACTTTTAACACAGAAGATAGTTAATAAATACAGTAAAATTGAAGACATAATACTCTTATGCGGTCATTATAAAGAGATTGACCAGCGGATTCGGGATTTGCTTGTAACCGAAGAACTTTCCATTGGTGATTATGTGCTTTCCGGTGGGGAGATACCTGCAATGGTTATGATAGATGCAATTGCCAGGCTCCAGGAAGGGGTTCTGGGTGATATGGATTCTGCTCTGACAGATTCACATCAGAATGGGCTTCTGGGATGCCCACATTACACTCGCCCTGCTGAATTCAAAGGTAAAAAAGTTCCCGAAGTACTTCTATCCGGAAACCATAAAAAAATCGAAGAATGGCGAAAACAGAAAGCTCTGGAGATAACAAAGAAGAATCGTCCTGAATTGCTGTAGAAGTGAAATTCTCTATTTCGACTCGAAAACTTGCGTCGAGTTGAGACTTTAAGTTATTTTATCTCGAGTCGTCGTCGCTTCGTTCCTTACGACTCGATAAAATTATTTAGATAAATTAATGAAACAGAATCTTTACGTGGGATTGGTTCATCATCCGGTCTACAATAAATTCAACGAAGTGGTAACGACTTCCATTACCAATCTTGATGTTCACGATATTTCCAGGAGTTGTTTAACTTTCGGAGTTAAGAAATTCTTTATTATAAATCCTCTTGAAACACAGGAGATTTTCCTAAAACGAATTCTTAAATTCTGGAAAAGTGAAATCGCAACCAGCTATAATCCCGACAGGGTAATTGCATTATCTCTAATTGAATATGCTAAGGACATTGAATCTGTTATAAAAAAGATAAATCAACAGGAAGAAGACTGTCTGATGATTACGACAACAGCTACGGATTTTAAAGACCAATTAGGCTTTGAAGATTTAAGTAAAATAAATAAACCTGTTCTACTGCTTTTTGGAACAGGAAACGGTTTAACGAAAGAGGTTCATGAACTTGCTGATTATATTTTAAAGCCGATCAAAGGAATTGGCAATTATAACCACCTTTCCGCGAGAAGTGCCGTAGCTATTGTTCTGGACAGACTTTATTCCGAAAAATAAAGGAGGCACTATGGATTTAATACACGAAATCGGAAAAGAACAGTTAAGAACAGACCTTCCGGAATTCAGAGTCGGAGATACTATCAAGGTTCATTACAGAATCAAAGAAGGTTCTAAAGAAAGAATTCAGATATTCCAGGGGATCGTGATCCAGAAACGTGGAGCACAGATTTCCAAGACTTTTACCGTGAGAAAAATTAGTAACGGTATTGGCGTTGAACGTATTTTCCCGCTTCATTCTCCCAATATTCAGAAGATCGATGTAGTTAGATTTGGACGCGTACGCAGAGCCAAGCTTTTCTACTTAAGGAGAGCAAAAGGTAAAGCAGCGCGGGTCAAAGAAAAAAAGAGATATTAATAAGCCAATGGTTTATTAAGAATAAAAAAGAGCTGGAAAGAGCTCCTTCTTTTGTTTATTTTTTTTTGATTTATACATT
>DAOVQH010000058.1 GCA_030628755.1 Candidatus Cloacimonadota bacterium
GAAGAAGGCGTTCATTCCTTCTTGTCCCTCGTCAGATATTCGCATTTTTGATATAACTTCCGCTGTATATTCACCTGCTTCCTTTAGAGACATTTCTGGAACTTTACTCAATAATTCTTTACACATTCCGATCGCTTCCGGTCCACTTGTTATCAACTGTTTGATAATATTTTCTGCAAATTCATTCATTTCATCTAAAGGAACCACGAAATTCACGAGTCCTGCTTTATAGGCTTTTTCTGCTGTTAATCTTTCACCAGTCAGGAAGAATTCTCTGCATTTTCCTTCTCCGCATTTTTTTACAACATAAGGAGAAATGCAAGCAGGAACCAATCCTAATTTGACTTCACTGAAACTGAATTTTGCTGTATCCGTTGCAATTGCAATATCACATACAGCAACGAGTCCAGTTCCTCCTCCGATCGCTGCTCCATTAACAAGGCAAATTGTAGGTTTTTTAATTGAATACATTTTATAGAACATTTTGGATAGAGCGATAGAATCTTTCAGGTTCTCTTCATAAGAAAATTCTTTCATTTTTTTCATCCACTTCAGATCAGCACCTGCACAGAATGATTTACCTTTACCTGTTAAGACAACAACTCTAATATCATCCTGTTCTTTGATGTCATCGAACACATCACTCAATTCGGAGATCATCTTATCATTAAAAGCATTATGGATTTCGGGTCGATTTAAAGTTATGTATGCGATTTTATTTTTCTTTTCGAGTAAGATTGTTTCAAATTCTTGATTTATCATTTCTTATCCTTTTTTTTTCATTGATTTAGACTGATTAAATTGATTTAGACTGAACCTTTTCATTGATGCAGATATAGTCAACTGAGAAAGATAGATAAAGTTATTGTTATTTTTCATTTCTGGATTCTCTTTTATAGTCTTTATACCTGGCAAGTCTTTTAACATTAAGTTTATCATTTCCAAAATTAACTAGAATCCCTACTTCCAATTCGGAAGCTTTTAAGTAAGAAATTACTTGTGCTTTGAAAACTTCTGGAAAATCTCCTGTTATTGCTTTTATTTCTACAATAACTTTTTTATTTACAACGAAATCGACTCTGAATTTTCCTACTAATTTATTAAGAAACATTACATTAAATTCTTTTTCAGAATCATATTCAAAATTGTTTTTAGAAAAAACTAATTCAAGGGCTTTATGATATACTTTTTCAGGAAATCCGGGGCCAAGAGACTTGTGAACTTCGAGACATACACCGATAATTTTCTCGGTTAATTCACTATAAAGATATTTCTTCATTTTTCTTCTCTCTGTTTTCCTCTGTTTTCTCAGTTTTCCTCAATACTCTCAGTTTACATCAATATTTCTGTTTCCATCAATGATTACATTCGGAACACCCCAAATTTATGATCAGGGATTGGAGCATTGAGCGACATCGAAATAGCCAATACGAGAATATTTCTTGTATCGAGGGGATCGATAATTCCATCATCCCATAATCGAGCTGTGGAAAAATATGCGCTGGATTCATTTTTATATTTTTTTAAAATTGGTCTCCTGATCTCTTCGATTTCTTCTTCGGAAAGTTTCTTACCTTGTCTGGTTAAAGCTCTGACTTTTACATCTGTTAAAACACCAGCAGCCTGTTCTCCACCCATAACGCAGATTTTTGCAGTAGGCCACATCCATAAAAGTCTGGGATCATAAGCACGACCACACATTCCGTAGTTTCCTGCTCCATAAGAACCACCGATGATAATAGTGAATTTCGGAACTTGAGCGTTTGCCACAGCATGAACTAATTTGGCTCCATCTTTGGCGATTCCCTGATGTTCGTATCTTTTACCCACAATAAAACCTGTAATATTTTGTAAGAATAGAAGAGGGATTTTCCTTACAGAACATAGAGAAACAAAATGAGCACCTTTTTGTGAAGATTCCGAAAATAACACACCATTATTTCCCAGAATTCCAACAGGATAACCCATTATCCGTGCAAATCCGCAAATCAATGTCTGTCCATATAATTCTTTAAACTCATGGAATTCGCTGCCATCCACTATTCGGGCAATTACTTCTCTTATATCGAATGATTTTGTAAGGTTTTTCGGAATTATTCCATACAATTCTTTTGGATCGTATGCAGGTTCCTCAGGTTGAAATCGTTCTAAAGGATGTTTCTGGGGAGAAGTAATATTTTCAACAATATTTCTTGCAATCTCCAGGGCTTGTTCATCATTTTCAGCATAGTGGTCTGCAACACCTGATATTCTACAGTGGACATCCGCACCGCCAAGTTCTTCTTCGGTCACGACTTCACCGATTGCAGCTTTAACTAATGGAGGACCACCAATATAAATGGTTGCCCCTTTAACCATAACTACTTCGTCACTCATTGCAGGTTGATAGGCACCACCTGCTGTACAGAATCCAACTACAACAGAAATTTGAGGAATATTTTCTGCAGACATCCGAGCCTGATTATAGAAGATCCTACCAAAATGTTCTTTATCCGGGAAAGTTCCAACTTGGAGAGGTAAGAAAATTCCACCGGAATCAACAAGATAAATACAGGGGAGTTTATTTTCAAGTGCGATTTCCTGTGCTCGAAGATGCTTTTTTATAGTTTCCGGGACATAAGTTCCCCCTTTGACTGTTGCATCATGTGCGATAACTATAACTTCCCGGTTTTTAACAACACCGATTCCAGTAATAATTGCTGCTGAAGGATGTTGATTTTCATACATATCCCAGGCAGCTAAAGAACTTAATTCCAGAAATGGTGTATCAGGGTCTAAAAGAAGTCGCAATCTATCTCGAACAAAAAGCTTTCCACGCTTTTTATGCTTTTCGTGCATATAATCGGGACCACCTTTTTTTACAAGTTTCAAACGTTCTTTCAGTGTTTTAACAGCTTCTTCCATAGATTTTGTATTTTCTTTGAAAGATTGACTGTTCGTGTTTATTTTGGATTCGATTTTATACATAGATATTTCCTTTTACACTAACCATATAGCACTATCCCATCTTTTTCAACAAGCTTATTAAACAAAGTGTTTTTACTCAAATCAATAATATCAACGGGTTTTGATAGATCGCGGTAAACTTCCCAGCAAAAATCAAAAAACTTTTCGGGTTTTATTCCTTTGATGCCGATATCAATGTCATTTGCATTTTCCTTTTCTTTGGATGAGCCAAATAGAATTACTTTTCCTAACTTGTATTTTTTTGAGTATTTTAATATAGTTAGCTTATCCTTTTCTGATATCATTGGATATCAAACCTCCCAAAATTTAGCGTCAAATTACCTCTATATTTTTATCAGATTTCCTGTAAATAAAAATTGATTAAACTAATACAGCTTTATAACCATAAAGAATAATTCCTGTTTTTCCCTCTGCCTGAACTTTCCTGAAAACAAGTTTAACAGAATTTCCAATTTCTAATTTTTCCGGGTCGCAATCAACAACTTGAGTTGTTATTCTAACTCCGTTTTCAAGTTCCACAATTGCAATTGCATAAGGAACTTCTGCTTCAAATTGTTGAGGTGCAACTCGAATGATTGTAAAAGTAATAATTTTTCCATTTTCGGGTAATGTTACTTTCTCAAAATTCTGCGAACTGCATTTATTACAGATCAATCTCGGTGGGAAAAATATCTTTCCACAACCTTTACATTTTCCCGCTTCCAATCTGTATCTTTGCGGCATTTCTCTTCTGTATCTTGGTGATGGCATTTATCCTCCTTAATCATTGATGTAAACAGATGAACATTGATGAAGACGAATGAAAATTCATTGATGTAAACAGATTAAGAATTGATGAAAACAGATAAAATTTACTTTCATCAAATTCATCAATTTAATCGATTTCATCAGTTTGAATCAATGATTTATTTCTTAAAATTTTTATATCTGGCAAGTCGTTTAAAGTTAAGCTTTTCATTACCGAAATTGACTAAAACTCCAACTTCAAGACCTGATGCTTTTAAGTAAGAGATTACTTGAGCCTTAAATACTTCCGGAAATTCTCCGGTTATTGCTTTTATTTCAACAATAACTTTTTTATTTACGACGAAATCGACTCTGAATTTACCTACTATTTTATCAAGAAAAACTACTTTGAATTCTTTTTCCGATTCAACATCAAGATTATTTTTAGAAAATACAATATTTAGAGCATTATGATATACTTTTTCGGGGAATCCAGGTCCAAGTATATTATGAACCTCCATACACAAACCGATTATCTTTTCTGTCAAATCTTCATAAAGATATTTTTCCATTCCTTTTACCTATATTTGATCATAAATATTCATTGATCTAAATCTTTGTTAAATCTGTTTCTATCAATGATATCTGTTTCCATCAATGATATCTGTTTCCATCAATGTTTATCTGTTTCCATCAATGATATCTGTTTCCATCAATGTTTATCTGTTTCCATCAATGTTTATCTGTTTCCATCAATGACCTCTGTTTACATCAATGAAAATATATGAGTTACAGATGAAGCACCGGATCCACCCATGTTCTGAGCTAAACCTATCTTTACGTTCTTAACCTGTCTTTGACCTGCTTTCCCACTTAGCTGTTCAACAACTTCAATAACCTGAGCTACACCGGTAGCACCCACAGGATGACCTTTAGATTTCAATCCACCGGAAGTGTTAACTGGGATTTTACCTTCTAAGGAAGTATGACCTTGTTCAGTGAATTTTCCTCCTTGACCTTTTTCACAAAATCCAAGTTCTTCCAAAATACAAATTTCTGCTATCGTAAAGCAATCGTGAACTTCTGCAATATCAATATCGGACGGTTTTACTCCTGCCATTTTATAAGCTCTTTCAGCAGAAACTTTAACTGCTTTTAAAGCTGTAATATCCTCACGTTGATGTAAAGCCAAAAAATCTGTAGCTGCTCCGGAACCGATTATTTTTATCATAGGCTTTTGAAGTTTTTTAGCGATTTCTTCAGAAGCTAAAATGACACAAGCTCCTCCATCTGAAACCGGTGAACTATCCAATATCGTTAAAGGATCAGCAACTAAAGTTGCATTCATAACCTGTTCTAAAGTTACTTCTCGTGGAAATTGAGCATTGGGGTTCATTGAACCATTATGATGATTTTTCACTGCTACCTGAGCAAGTTGTTTTCTTGTTGTTCCGTATTTATTCATATGAGCTCGAGCAATCAATGCATAAAGTCCGGGGAAAGTAATACCCTGATAAACCTCATATTCCTGGTCTGCAGCAGTTGAAAGAGCATAAGTTACATCTGCTCCATCATTCATTTTCTCAACTCCACCCGCCAGAACAACATCAGAATTTCCTGAAGCAATATCAAGAAATCCCATTCTTAACGCCATTCCGCTTGAACAGCATGCGGATTCAACTCGAACTGCTGGAATTGGTGCCATTCCCAAATAATCCGCCATCAAAGCTCCGACGTGTTCTTGTCCTATAAAAAGTCCGGATGTCATCGTGCCCACATACATAGAATCAAGATGGTCAACTCCTGCATCTTTTATAGCTTTTAAGCCAGCTTCTACAAATAAATCCCTAAAAGAAGATTCCCAGATCTCACCGAATTTTGTCATTCCGCAACCAATTACATAAACATCTCTCATTTATTTTCCTCCTAAAATTTTTTTCGCCACAAAGGCACGAAGGCACAAAGTAGGCACAAAGAAAATAAATTATTGTTTTAAAACCTTCTTGAAACTATCGTGCTTTGCTTTTCACACTATTTGAATTTCCACCACAGAGATGCAAAGAAAAAATAATCTATCTTTGTGTCTTCGTGTCTTGGTGGTTGCGTTTTATTCGTTCATTATGATTTTTTCACGGAATTTAGCATATTGACCGTAATCTAAATAAATCGGGTTATCTGCGAGCATTTCTCGGACCTTTTCTGCTTTATCCTGAACACCGATAATTTTATCAGTAGCTTTGAAAATGAAAGCATCACTTCCTGCTCCTGAACCAAAGGAAACCATAAAGATCAGATCATCTGGTTTTGCAACATCCAGAGTTGCAGAAAGAGCAGTTGGTGATGAACCGGAATAAGTATTACCCATTAGATTTACAACCCAGCCGGGTTCCATCTGTTCATTTGTGAAACCGAGTTTTTTCCCGACAGTTAATGGAAATTTTCCATTTGGCATATGAAAAACAGCATAAGTAAAATCAGATGGTGAATATCCACTTTTTTCTAAAATTGCTTTTGCAGCTCCCTGAACGTGTTTGAAATATGCAGGTTCACCTGTAAACCTTCCACCGTGATGGGGATAGAATGCTCCTTCTCTTCTCCAGAAATCAGGTGTGTCAGTTGTGTAAGAGTGAGTGAATAACAACTCTGCGAGAATATTTTCCTTTCCAAAAATGAATGCTGAACCTCCGGCAGAAGCAGAAAATTCAAGTGCATCGGCAGGAGCACCTTGAGATGTGTCTGCTCCGATTGCCATCGCATATTTCATTTCTCCTGCTTTAACTAAAGCTTGAGCAACGAACATCCCTTCCGAACCGGCTTTACACGCAAATTCAAAATCTGCAGTATGAAAATCTGGAACAATACCAAGAGCTTCTCCTACAACAGTTCCCGAAGGTTTCACTGCATAAGGATGAGATTCCGAACCGATGTAAAGTGCTCCGATTTCCTTTGGATTAATGTTACAGCGTTTCAACGCATTCTTTGCTGCTGCCACTGAAATGGTAATGGTATCTTCATCCAATCCGGGAACAGATTTTTCCTGAAGCATTAATCCTCGTTTGATAGCTATAGCATCTTTTCCCCATTGATGGGCGATCTGTTCAGCTTTGATCCGGAATTTTGGAATGTACGAACCATATCCAATAATTCCAACCATAGAGCCTCCTTTTATCATTGATGTAAACTGATTTTATTGATGTAAACTGATAAATTGAAAGTTGATTAAATTATTAATCAGTCTTCATCAGTTTTTAATCTGTTTACATCAATGATTTCATTCTTTTTTCTCCAAATATTCTTTTGCTGCTTTTATAAATTCTTTGGCTTTTTTAATCATTGAGTCTGCTTCTTCTTTGGAAGCATTTGCAATCGGTAGATAATCACTTTCACTTCTGGCAGAAAACGCATCCAGCAGGTAACGATGATATTTTTTATCCATTAAACCTATTTTAGCAACATATTCACCAAAAGCTGATATCAAAGCGTGATGTGATGACCTTTGGATGTTTATATCAAGCAAAATAGCAGTTGCTGAATGGAACATCGAATAATAACTTCTGCTGATTACATCTTCCCAATAATTTAATTTAGCAAGGTCTTCTGCAACTTTTATAAAATGTTCGCTCCTTTCTAAATGCTGTTTTATCTCATTAGTCATATAATTATACCTTCTCTCAAAATATTACGGACTAACGCATAATCCCCTGATAATAATTCTTTTTTTCGGAAAAAAAACAAATTGATTACACAGTTATTTTCTAAACTGATTTTCGCTCTTAACTTACTACACCGTTCTCTTTCTTTATATCTACTCGAAAGAGCATCAAGGACAATAGCGATATCAATATCAGAATCATCATCTGCTTCATTCCTGGCAAAAGAACCAAAAAGATAAAGCGATATAAGATTTGAACCATAAATGTTTTTCAAATTAGATTTAATTTTTTTGGAGAAATCTATCGCATCTTTTCTATTTATCATATTTGAACCTGCTTATAACCAATGAATTCTTCCTTCTCTTCGAGGAGGAGCAGGTGATTCTCTATCATAATAACCAAGAGCGATCCCGCATAGGAATTCTTTATTCTCAATGTTAAGCAGTTTTTTTACCTGCTGGGCTTTTTGCTCAACTCTTCCCAGAACGCAAGTTCCCAATCTTTCTTTATGAGCTAATAAAAGAAGATTTTGAATTGCCAGAAACACACTTCCCATCGAAGTTATCGGTTCTTCTCCGGGAATTATATCAGAAAATGCAAGAATCACAACAGGAGCATTTCCAATATTGCTAAAGAATTTTCCTGTTAATTCAATTATCTTTGGTTTTAATTTCCCTTCCAAAGTTGGTTTTACATATCCCCAGAATTCATGATAAACTTTTGTGAAGTCTTTTAGTTTTTCACCTTTCAAAACATAAAAATGCCAGTTCTGGAAATTTTTCCCGGATGGTGCCCAGATTGCTGTTTGAAGGATTTTGTTTAACAACTCATCGGGTACTTCTTTTTTATTGAATGAACGAATACTTCGTCTGGTTTTGATTATTTCGTAAATATCGTTTGAGTATTCCATATCTTACTCCTCCAGTACATTCATTTCTTTAAGTTGTTATTTTCCAGACAATGTTTTTCTTTGAATAGGGATGAAAACCTTTTGCTATTTCCTGTAATCGAACAAGAATTTTTATCTTTTCTTCAAATGGTAATCTTGCCAGGTTTTTATGATATTCTTCTTTTGCTTTGAATAAGTCTTCTATTTTATTATTTGAAAAATTATTATTCCCCATAATAAATCCTTTTAAATTTGTCAAATTTTTCTTTTAGTCGATGTTTTTGTAATATCTTTTGTAAAAAAGAACTATCGATTTCAGTTTCATCCACGAGTTTGATAATTCTCTCTTTATCTTTTGGTCGAAATGTTTGTAACATAATTGCAATCAGATATTCTGCTCTAACAACATTTATCTTTGTATTTTGATAATTTATTTCAAGAGCATTTTCGACAGCTTCAATTATCAATTTATTGTAAACTGGTATAAACTGCACTGGAATGCCTTCAATTAAAATGTGCTCTTTATCCAGTTTATATCCTTTATTCTTAAACCATTCATAAATTGGAGAAAGATTCAATATTCCTTTCTCTTCCTTAATAGGAATAAAAAAAATATCCAAATCATAAGTAATAATCGGTTCAATATAGACAATAGTTGCAATTCCTCCACCAATTGCATACTTTCTGATTATTCCTTCTTTTTGAAGTTCGTTAATAATTTCTAATGTTTTTTCCAATTTATCACCATCTTAGAAAATAAGTAATGAATCAAGTATCAAAACCTTTGAAATTTGTTCAAGAGTTATATTTGATATCCTCAAGATTTTCCAATTTTATTTCAATATATCCCCTTATTTTTTTTTCATTTATTTCCAGTTCAAAACGAATTTCTGAAATATATTCGTCAAATATTTCGTAAGTATCATCATCAGATTCGATAAGAAGTTGTCCGAAATTATATTCACCCCAATGAACGATTCGATTTTCTTTGAAAAATACTCTTTTTCCTTGTTGGATATAATTTTTCGCAACTTCCCTTAAAAAACCGATATAAAAATCGATAAGTGATTTTTCCAAACTATCGAATCGTTCTTTTGTATCCTTCCGTAAAGATTTGAGATTATTCAATTATTCGCTCCTTTAATAGTCTGAAAATATTAATTAACGGACTATTTAACTTTATGCTTTCAACGAAGTTACATTCTAATCGCCAACCTAATCGCCAACTTAATCGCCAACCTTATTTGATAACATAATGTAAACCTCTTCCTTTACCTATACTTTTTAAAACTTTTAGGTTAATCAGTTTCTTTATTTCTTTTAATGCACCTTCATCAGAAAGCTTAAACATCTCTCTAACATCCCGATTAGTTATTTTCTTATTTAGATTTACAAACTCAACAATCCGCATCTGTCTTTCTGTCAAAGCAATTTGACCTTCTCTCGATTTTCTCAATCTCTCTATACTCAACCGGATAACTCTTTCTTTTACTGCTTTCAAACTCACATAAACACCTTCACAAAAATATTCCAACCAACTTGTCAGATCAAGGGTTTTCTGGTTCACATTTTGTAAAGTTTGATAATATGCCTGCCTGTCGGAATCATAAAAATCATCCAAACAGAAAAATTGTTTTGTATCAAAACCTCGTAAATAAAGAATCAGAGCTGCTAGAACTCTTGCTGTTCTACCATTTCCATCGATAAATGGATGGATTCTTACAAATTCGTAATGAACAATTGCTGCTTCTATAACAGGATCGAGTTCTTTTGTATCCTTTAAATTTATCCAATCAATTAAGTCATTAACCAATTCAGGGACTTCATTATTTGGAGGAGGTTTAAAGTATATCTCACCAGTAAATCTATTTCCTACTATAACATACCGATTACGATAAACTCCACAATCTGTCGGATTTTCCAAAGTACCTTCAGTAACCATTCGGTGGATTTTAAGAATATCTTTTTCTTTTAGAGAAGTATCACTGATCAAATTGTTTATTTTTTCCAGAACATTTAGATAATTCAGAACTTCCTGCTTATCTTTTCTTGTAGCTATCACTTCTCTTCCCATTGCGAGATCTGTTACTTGTTCTAACGATAATCTATTTCCTTCAATTCTGGTTGAGGAATGTGTGCTTTGAATTATTGCTTCTTTTCTTAAAGTCAGCTCCCATTGAGGAATGAATGGAGAATTCAGAATTAACTCCCTTGAAGCTGAAATTCTTGTAAGAAACTTAACAATCTTATCAGTATATCTGAAATTTGGCTTAAACATTCTTTCCTCTATTTAGAGTCCATCCGTAAAGTGCCGTTTCGAGTTGTAAGGAGCTTGCGACGACGACTCGAGGTGTCTTGAATACGCACTTTGTCTCGACTCGTCGTTCCTTACGAGTGGAGACAAAGTTTTGTTTAGATATTAATCTCAC
>DAOVQH010000025.1 GCA_030628755.1 Candidatus Cloacimonadota bacterium
GCTCCAAGCATCTTAAATAAAGGTTGAATAGTAAGAAAACCAATAATAACGAAACACAGAACGACAAGTAGAGCAAGAAGTAACCCATCAGTTGTAAGTCGTTGAATTTTATAATGATCTCCCTCTCCAATAGCACGTGAAATAACAGCTGAGGTTCCCATACCCAGTCCTAATGCTATACTGACAACTACTAGAATAACAGGAAAGGTAAAGCTAAGAGCAGCAAGTTCATCAGTACCGAGTTTTCCAACATAAAAAGTATCTACAAGGTTGAATGCAACCATACTCATCATAGCAAATACCATGGGTATAGTCAGATTTATTAGAGTTTTTCCGACCGGACCTTCGATGAGTTTTGCTTTTTTTATTACTCTCTCAGCCAATTCAATTCCTTTTGTCTTTTTTTTTATTGGGAAAGTTTATATTTTTATTTTGGAAGTCAATGTTAAAAATATTTATTCGGGTTTTTTGGGGGTTTTAATGTTTGGCGTGTGCGGCGGGATCGGAACGATCACGACCGAACAAACCGACCAAACCTGAATCGGAACGATTCAGACCAAAGCCACCACGCAGCCTACCGCTGACACGTTTGTTAGTGGCATTATCATTTTGTATCATCTTTAACTCTATAAGTTAGATTCGTAGAAATAAATTTTCTCTATTCCAAGGATATTTTTAGAAGAGATTGCTGAACCATTTCCATCAAAACAATAATTACAACTCGTGTTAACAGAATCTCCAAAATAATTTAAATACAAGTAATACAATGCAAATCCAAGGTATTTTGGATAAAAAGTTGAATCACTAAATTTTATGATCGCAGGAGATGAGGCTTCTAAATATAACTCTAACAAATCTATTTGCGTATAATCTTTAAATGAATCACAGATATCATAAATTATTTCAGGTGAACCTAAATAATCCCAATTTCCCATTTCTTTGGGCTCCAAAATAGTATCTCTAATTAAAAAACTATATGGTCCCCAGTGTAATCTATCATTAACTTTCATATTGTATAGATATTTAGAATGCCTTCCTGAATTATTATTTTCAAATTCTACTTTGAAACTATTCCAATAATTTTCATTTATGTGTTTTTTGGTTATAATATAAAGTTGCTGCCAAATTTGATTAATGATCATACCCAATGGTAATATATCACCACAAAATTTATTATTATTGAATATTCTAGTAGCGTGAAACCACGCAGTTGATTTTGCCTTGAAATTAACTTTGAACTTCTCCTCTAAAATATTTATTATTGCATACTCAAATGAATATACAGTTGGATTTTTCTTATAATAGTCATCCAAGTCAAGATTTGAAAATAGGCTCTCAAGAGCATTTATTTTAAGTCCTGTTATGTTCTGTATTGATGCATAAGTAGATTCAATATTTTCGCAATCTAACATTTCCATTTTTTTAAATCTCCAAGTCTTACTTTTGGTTAAGAACTCTTGCCACTAATGGATCGTGTGCACCACGCAACCGCAGTGGGCACATTTGTTATGCCTAATAACTTCATTAATTTTTCATATGTTCATTTTATTAAAGCACATTAATCTTTTTTTATCAGATTTATATTGTTAATTTCATTTTTAAATTCTACGATATAATCTTTTATATTATTAATGTTTTTCCATCCTAAATTTTCCGTTTTTGAAGTATCAAGACATGAAGAGAATCTATTACCTTTTCTTTCTGGCAACATTTCAATTTTACCTTCAAACATATTAGCAATTTCTATAATTGTATATGATTTTGAGCTACCAATTCCGAAGTTGTTACCAATTCCCTTTTTACCAACTAAAATTAATCCGTTTATAATATCTTCAATGTGGGTGAAATTTCTTTTTTGATTACCAGGTTTTACGATAGTTAATGGTTCATTATTTTTAATTTTTTCTTTAAATAATCCTATTAAAGTAGCGTATTTACCTTGCGATATTTCTCTATTCCCATAAACATTATAAAAATATACAATAGCATATTTTATATTGAACCATAATCCATAATTCATAATTAATTCAGTGTTTGAAGCTTTTGTCCAAGCATATGGACTTTGGTTTCTCCCAAAACCACCATCTCCAAATTTAGTACTACTTCCTGCATAAATCAATTTTGATTTTTTTTCCCTGGTAAACTGTAATACTGAAAAGATTCCACTTTTATTGTATTCCCAAACTTTAGTAACATCAGTAAAACTTTGTTCAACTCTTGAATATTCACCTAGATGATAAATATAATCAGGGCTAAATTTTACAAGTTTATCAATATCAAGGGTTGATCCTTCAATATATTTCACATTTTTAATATGATTTTTAGTACTTCCTGTGGAATAGTTATCGAGGGAATAAACTAAACTATTATTTTCTTTCACCAATCTTTCACAAAGATTACTTCCAATAAAACCAGCTCCACCCGTAACTAAAATTTTTTTCCTGTTTTCATTCATTTTAAAAGTATACCATTCGGCTCATTTTGTTTTATTCTATACAATTTATCCACAAATTAGACACCTTTTTATATAGTCATTATCGTTTTTTTATTAAACAACTTGAACATAACCAATATGAATAACCGGTCTGTTTATTCCTCGCTATCATATCTGGCTCCCTCAACAGTCCATAATTCTTTTGTATTTAAGTACTCCAACCTATCAAATTACATAGCCGCCTATTAATTGTTATTACGTTCAAATATAGCACTTACCCCGCATTACTTATGACACATTGTATGCACAGATGGTTTTGATTCTATTAGTTTCAAGTTTTTTTAGCGCTGGCATTGCATGCTCTTTGACTAAGCTTTGGTCGTTGCGTTGGCTATTACTATATCCATATAATAATCTACTTTTCCGCCCAAATAGTTACCCAATTTTGACGATACTCTAATTGACCATTCTCAATTTTAAATTCCAACTCCGGAAATAATTTAGAAGTAAGTTTCTCCATATTACTTAAAAATGAATGTAATCCACCTGGAATATTCCTTGCTCTTTTTTCAATGGAGACAATTTTATCTTTTCTGATTAATGAATATTTCTTTTCTTTAATTATCTTATATCCTGAGTTTTCTAATAAGTCTTTTATATCTTTAGGTGTAAAAATTTCTAAGCGTAATGGTTGGGTGGCATTTTTAAACTCAGTCCAAAAATGTTTTATCTCATCACTAGTGCAAATAGCACCTGAAACAACAATTAATCCACCTACTTTAAGCACTCTATGTGCTTCTTTAAGTAATTGCTTTGCATTTACATAGTGCAGGCATTGACGAATTATTATTAGATCAAAATAATTGTCTATAAAAGGCACTTGTGTTCCGTTACCTAGTAAAACGAAATTTAATCTTTCAGATGCTTTTTGCAACATGCTTGGTGAAATATCTATACCAGCAACAAGATGCCCTTGTTTTGTATACCACTCACTTGCCAGTCCAGTTCCTGTTCCAATATCAAGGACACGGGAAGGAACATGAATCGAATTAGTTTGCAATGATTCTAATATTTCATCATCTTTTCTCCATTCAGTAGTAGAGTCATATTCCCCTGCAAAATCATCAAAATATTGAGTGATTTTATTTTCTGAAGAGTTGGTTTTATGTTTGTCATATTCTTTAAGTAATTCCTGAATTATCTCTGTAATACTATCATACAAATCCTTTGAAGGATTTCCCTTCCAGCTTAAAGACATTTTAGTTGTGTCAACCGTCAATAATGAGCTAACTTTTCCATTTTTCAATTCATTCTCAGGATCTTCCTCTTGAATTAATTCTTTTTGATCTTTTAAATTTTGCAGAATATTTTCAGCACTTTTATATTCATAATCCAGATTGTCTTTTGCTCTTTTTTCTAGCCTTTTAATTCTTGTTTCATCATCACAGGTGCAATGAATGATAATTGTATTTTCAGGATTGGTTTTATTCAAAATAATATTTCTTGATTCTGAAGTAGGGAATCCACCATCAACTATTAAATTTGCACCAAAATTAAGTACTGATTGTACAACTTTTGCCAAATCTGAATAGCGATCCATTCTGGTTTGAAATAAAGTGTTACTATCCATTTTGCCTGAGATAATTCCTATTGCTTTTGTTGGAATATATGCATAACCAATACGACCTGACAATCTAACAGAAAGATAAGTTTTTAGAGATACGGGTAATCCACAAAATAGTATTGTGTTATTAATGTTTTTCATGTTTTTTTATTTATAAGCTGTAATTAAAGTTCTTTTCCATATATAAGAAAGGTTTAGGCCTTTAGAATTAAGCTCTAGAATAGATTGTTCGAAATTTTTCAATTTAGAATAACGATTCATTGGATTTGTTTCCTTATCAGTATTTGAAAAAAAGCCATCCATATGTTTTTTACAATAATTTGAATCAATATTCACCTCCCCTAAATCAATCTCTTTTGTTTCTACTAAGGAAAATCCAGCCATTTTTAAAAAGTTGCAATTTTCTTCAATACTTGAATATGATTCTATTGATTTTTCAATACTGTTAGGAATATATTTGAGAATTGGTTTGTTAATGATATCGGAAAAGGAAGGCATGTATGTACAGAAAATACCATCATCTGATAGAGATTCCAAAATTTCTTTATAAAAGGAGTACTTTCTCATAATCATTGGCAAAACATCTTTACAATATATTAGATCTAGTTCGTTAAGACTTTGGGGAATACTACCATCTACAACATGAAAACAGTTTATTCTGTGTTTCGCGATATCAAATGCTGTTTCAGAAATTTCAGTCCCATACACCGTTACTCCTTTGATATTTTTAAAATAATAAGCTAAAATACCAGTACCACATCCTATTTCTAATATCCGATCATTTGAGCTAAATCTTTTTAATGTAAGTAACTCTTGCAGGAATAAAAGATTACCCCCTCTATCTTCGAGATGGAAGGTTCTCTCATTTGGATTTTTAATGGCTTTCATGTTGTCAATCATAAGTTTCAATAATTATCCATAAATAGTTTCATTATTTTGCTTGGGTTTTTCAAATAAAAGTTAATAATTTCATCATTATCACGCTTGATATCGACTCTGACATCATTGCTAATAAAGTGTTTTACATTTCCTCGGATTTTAGCGTCTGCACTATTCTCAATTCCAGAATGAAGGTAGTATACAATGAAGTTTACAGTAGTTAAGTTATATCTTTCTTTCAAGACATTAAAAGCTTCTTCGAAACGGAAGCCATCTTGAATATTTTTCTTATAAACTGTATTATTCCAGTGCTTTGCTTGAATAAGTGTAGCCATTTCATTTCCATTATAGTGACCTTTAGCAATAATATCGAAAACAGGGAAATTATCCGGCAGTTTCTCAACAAAAAAATAATTTCTATCCTTATAATATTTAACAATTAATGATTCATATTCTTCCCATGGCATATTATTAATAGTAGTATCTAACCATATTTTAAAATTTAAATTAAAAAAATCAATTCTTTCATTTTCATCAATTAATTCGAAAGCTGATTTAATAAAAGGATATATCTTTTGAGATTGTCCAAGTCCCATGGCATACATTAATACTTGTAAACTTAAAATATGCTTCCGTTTTTTTTCATTGTCCTCTATATTTGATTTAATTAATAAGGTATATACTCTTAGTACTAAATGTGACTTGAACCTATTTGTTTCATTTTCATTTAATAATTTTGAAGCGATCTGATAACTTTCCTCCTTGGATGAATATTGGAAAATGTTTTCTGCAAAATATACTTTTAAATGAGCAACAGCTCTATGATATTTAAGTTGTTCTAGTAAGGCAATGCCTTTATTGAAATATTCTTTGCCTTTTGGGATAGATTTTTCCATCAAATATCTTTTCCCTGATAATCCAGTTAAGAAAGCTTCCATTATTTTTTGATTCTCACAACTTGCTTGAATCTTAATGGAATTACTTTGTTCTATTATCTTATCGAGTTTGAGAATATCCTTTTCAATCCAACCCAATTGGGCAACAGCAGTAAACTTCCAAAAGTCTATGATATTTTTCTCAATACTACTTGAGTTCTTTTCCAGCAAATCCAGAACTTTGCGACTAGCTTGTTTAGCAAGATTATGCAACCCAAAGTAGTGATACTTCTTCATTCTTTCTAAATGAATATTTATTAGTGCTTTTGGATTGCTTTTGACAATATCTGAATTAAGCATTGAATCGGATATTTCAGAAGCTTCGCCAACCCATCCATTACTTACTGAAAGTTCAAGTGATTTCAACAACTCTAGTATATTTTCTTCGTTAATATTTTCAAGGAGTGGAAATACATCTTCCTTAAAGTCAATGATAGGTTCAGTTATTCTTTCAATATAATTGTACATGGTCTTTTTCATAGTTTACGTGTAAATTAATTTCTTTAATATATATTGAGTTTCCAGATTGCTGGTGAACTCCCGAAGATCATTTTCTTTTTTATGCTTACAGTTTTTAACATATTGCACTCTTTTATTTGTCATTTGTTCTGAAAATCTTTCATTCTTCATAACACCCTCTGCCCATTCATAATAACCAGTACAATTATCTTCTTTTATATTCACTTTAATCCAGTTACTGATTTTATCAAAACAGTATTCTTCCTCATTTTCTATGTCTCCAAATAAATCTCCAATTTCATTATCTAATTGTTTCCACATTGGAACATGTCCCATCAATTCCTCTTTATCATATGCCTTTGCTTGACAAACTTGGGTGTAACTAAAAGGGGTTGTAAATACTATTGGAATACCATTTTCGAATGCTTCAAATGGTCCATACAGTCCAGGTTGAACAACGTAAAGACTCGCATTATTTAAAATTGGAAGAAATTCTATATGATTAGGGGATAAAAATTGCACATCTGAAAAGTTAGGATTTAGTTGAAATCGTTTTAAAAAATGTGAAGGCAGGCAACAAACTATTTTCCTATTGTCGTGCAGTTTACGTGAAGCTAATACAAGTGATTTCAACACTACTTCAGGAATAGCATATCGATGAATATCGGTGGTAAAGGGAGTCTCAACTCCTCCAAATGAGACTAATACATGACCGACCTTTGATATGTGCGTGGTCATTTTATTAGAGCTTAAATATCCATTTAATGAATACAACGGGGCAATGTCCTTAATCTTAGAACCATTTATCTGCGTATGAAGTATGGGATTAGTTGGAAAGAAATTTTCCGCTAGAAAGAGATCATAATCTGCCACTCCTTGTGGTATTTTATTCCTTAACCACATAAGGCAATCAACCCAAATCCTATAGGATGTCTCTGGTTCATTTATAGGTTGTGCCACCCCAAAATTATAAGTAATTTCAAATCTTTCATTTTTTATTGGAGTTGAATTAATATGCCATCCACTAATAGTCAGGTTTAATAACTTAGCCATTGTTTCTGCTGCTACTCTTGGTCCATAACCAAATGGAGCAGCAATTATTCTTACTTTTCCGCATTTAGACTGTGATTGATAATATGGTTTCATAGTTAACATTTTGAATTTATATGTTTTAGAATTTTATTGCTTATTACATTAACTGAGTCATCCCCATTAACGACTAAGGTATTGGTGGTTTTCAAGGTTTTAGCTAATTGACGATAGCCCTGAATTTCATCATTTAAGCATATTAACTCTGGATTAGTTAACTTTCGCGCTATTCTTTTTTCAAGACGTTCTTTCAAAATATCAGAATTGCAATCTAAAAAAATGAATATGCTATGTTTAGATATTTTATTTATATACCATCCGTATACATGCTTGACAGTTTGTTGAGCAAATAAGATATCTTCTTTTTTACTAATACTTTTGAACCCTAAAATAAATTCTGAAGTAGTAAATCTATCGCAAATCCATATTTTCTCAACATCAACACTTGCTATTTCTATCTTATTTATTTTCTCGGCAAGAAATAACATAAGACCACTAATACCAGTTAACCAATCTGGTTTGATTTGTCCATATTGGCAATTATTTTTAATTAGTTGACCTAAGTTATTTTTTGAAAATTCGGGCAAAATATCAACATCGATTTTTTTTGATTTCAATGTCTTTTGTAATAAAAATTGAATAGTCGTTTTTCCAACACCTGCTGGACCTTCAATAATAATTAAACGTGGTTTTTTCTTATTACTATTCATCGTTACTCTTTCTTTCAAGTTTATGAGTTACTAGCGCATTTTCTATGAAATCAAATTTCTTTCTAAATTGTTTATTTCTACCAAGTATTTTTCATAGTAGAATTTAATTGAATTTATTCTTTGATTTTGCTGACTAGTTGAGATATTTTTTGATTGGATTAAATATAAGATATAATTATTAATCTGCTCTATTGATAATTTATCAAGATCATAGTTTTTAAAATATAAATTGAAATCCTTGAAATAATTACAATAAATTATTTGTGCATTATTACTATATCTCTTTTGAATTAACAATTCCTTATATTTTATAAAATCTCCTTTATATACTTTTCTCTAACAACTTTACATTAACTTGTGTGTCAAGAAAATATTTCTTTTATACTGACAATAGGTATAATGTGTGTATCCACGTCAATTTTGTCGCGAACACCACCTATTTTGTAGTTGTATACGACAAATGTCGCGGATTTCGCATTTAGATCTTTCATCTTCTTCAATTTACCATTATCCAAATAATCCATTTTTTTTGCCTTGTTGAACTCACAAACGAAACTGCTTTCTTGAATTATTTATGTCAAAGAAAATATTTTGTTTATTTCCATCCGGCAGTTGCCGGATAGAAACAAGGTTGGAGAGATGAGCTGTTCTTAACTGCATCCGTCAAAAGCCGGACAAGTCCGGCAACTGCCTGATGAAGTCAAGTCCAGCAGAAATTCTTTCTACGGCATCTCGTGTTCCCTTTTGCTAAAAGGGAATAGTAAGGGATTCTTATAACTGTTCCTGAACTCCATTTTCACTTCGCTCCGATGAAGTCCAGTTTATCCTGTGATCCTGTCAGAAAACAATGGATTCCCGTTCACAGTCGGGAATGACGGGACATAACTCTGGGTGAGTTAACTTCTTTCTACGGCATCTCGTGTTCCCTTTTGCTGAAAGGGAATAGCAAGGGATTCTATTGACCGTGTGAGGTTACAATCCTCGATTAGATTTCCATCAATTTATATTTTCTTGAGCCAAGTCCGATCTTTTCTGCATGTTCCAGTTGAATATTCGGATTGAGCTTTTCGTATGATATTCTTCCAATGTCTTTTCCATTTCTTTCTCTGGTAAGGTCTAAGGTTGCCTGGTCGATAGCTACCGGATCGAAAGAAGCCAGAATTCCAATATCAGGAATTATAGGTTTCTGGGTGATGTTCATGCAGTCGCACTCTTTGGTCATATCTGTAAGTACATTGATGAAAACGCTCTTTCCTCTTTTATTTTGATAAGCACCAAGGGCATATTCTGCCATCCTTTTTTGAAGGTCCTCTGATTGTACTCCCCAGTTAAACTTAACCGCATTAAATTTGCAAATGGAAAGGCATTCACCACATCCAATACATTTTTCTTCAATGATGAAAGCTTTTTCATCTTTTTCTATTATTGCCTGCACTGGACACCAGATAATGCACTGTTTACAAAATGTGCAGGTTTTTTTCTTTATTGAAGGTTTGATAGATGAATGCTGCTGAAGTTTCCCCTTTTTGCTGCAGAGTCCCATTCCTAAATTCTTAATACAAGCTCCAAATCCAGTAACAATGTGCCCTGTAGGATGAGAAAGAACAACTAACACATCAGTTAAAACAGCATCACGAGCGATATTGACAGATTTATATAAAATACCGGGGATTTTTACTTCGATCTCTGCATTTCCCAGAAGTCCATCTGCCATAATAAAGGGAGCACCTACATTCTTATGAGTGAAACCATGTTCATAAGCAAGGTTTATGTGGCCGATCGCACTTGAACGAGGACCGGAATAAAGGGTCGAAGTTTCGATGAGAAAAGGAAAAGCTTTAAATTCCTTGATCTTTGAAACTACTAACTTAATTAATTCAGGAGAAATATGAGTTGTATTGTTCACATCACCAACATGGGTTTTAACTGCTACTTTGTCTTTTTGTTTAATTATTTTTCCTAATTTTAAATACTGAAGAATTTTTTTCAGAGCTGTATACCTTTCTTTGATGTTACTGTGAGCTGGTAATTCTGCGAAATAGACATGATTTTTATTCAAAATGTTCCTCCAGCTTTTATTAATAGTCGATAAATTGTAAGTTAATTATAAATTGTCAATTTCTAACTAATATTACTATAAGTATTAAATTTATTTTTTAAAGATTGAAAGGATTTGGATTGAGTTGCATTTAAATTATAAGTATTATATTTTTCCTTTTTCTTTCAATTTTTTGTATTGTTTGGGATAATACTTTTTCATACAGTCAGGGCAAATACCATGACTGAAGTCAACATTGGAACGTTTAGAAATGTAGTATTCAACTTGTTCCCAGTATCCGGAGTCGTCCCGAATTTTCTTACAGTGTGAACAAATAGGTACCAATCCACTTAAAGTTTTGACTTCATCAAGTGCTTTTTGAAGGTCTATGATAACTTTTTCTCTTTCATCCTCAGCTTTTTTTTGCTTTGAAACGTCTTTATAGATCACAAAAGAACCAACGTTCTTTCCATCAGGCAACTGCCTGATTGGTGCAGCAGATATTGAGACTGGAACCAGGGTCCCATCTTTACGCTTCCTGAATGTATTATGATAGACATAGCCCTGTTCTATTTTTTTGTTTAAATCTTCAGCTTCTTTTAATTTTTCATTTGGTACAATTAGATCATCAATATTTTTACCTTTTACTTCTTCTACTGTATAATCAAAATATTCACTGAATCGCGGATTAATATCAACGATGTTATAGCCTTCATCTAAATAAACAGATGGTTCCGGATTTCCTACAAACATGCTTCTGAATTTTGCTCTACTTTCCTCGAGTTCCTTTTCTGCTTTATGTTTAACAAGAGCTATTTCAATTGTAGCGTGTAATTCTTTTGGATCGAATGGTTTTAAGATATAGCCATAAGGATTGATAGCTTTTGCCTTTCTAAGGGTGTATTCATCTGCAAAGGCAGTTAGAAAAAGAATTGGTATATTATGTTTTTTGAGTATCTTTTTTGCTGCTTCAATGCCATTTATCCTACCTGCTAATACGATGTCCATCAAAATGAGATCTGGATATTGTTCATCAGCTTTCACTATTGCTTCTTCGCCAGTAGTTATTATCGGAAGAGTTTTATATTGCAGCTCATCTAATGTGATCCTAATATCCTCGGCGATCATTAATTCATCTTCAACTATCATTATGCAGGGCACATCACACCCCTTTTAGTTTATCAGTAATCCAACCGATAAAATTCCAATCAGATTAAAACAATTTCTCCTGGTAAATAAAAATAAAATAAATAATAAAAGTCAAGAAGTAAATGGTTTTGATAATATTCTTTACAAAAAAATATCTTTATAAAACTTGAATATAAAAACATACAAATTTAAGGAGAAATCATTGTGAAGATTGGATTTGACTTTCCCAAAAAACCAAGAAAGACAGCCCTTTTTGAAACTGAATTGTGGTATCAGGAATTGCTTTCTGAAAAATTAAATCGACCATTCGAGCCAATAAAACGAAACAATTTTGGTGAATATGATATGGCAGTAAATTATCTCACTTCTGTTCTGGAAGAAGCAAAAGCAATTGAGAAGGTTGCGATTTTTAATATAGATCACATGGCTCAAATCCAATTTACAGGTAAGGACGCAGTAACCCTTTTAGATAGAGTTCTGCCGGCTAATATCACCGGGATGAGAATCGGGCAGTGTAAATATACACTTCTTCTGACTGAGAAAGGAACAGTTGTTGATGACCTTATTGTGATGCGTCTTGCTGACGATAATTTTATTATAGTAATCAATGCAGGACATGATATTACGGATAAGAATAAAGGCTTGATTGCAGATGCAGATTTCATTTATAGCTTCAGGAAAGATGGGGAAGATGTGAAAGTCGAAGATATTTCCTCTAAACTTGTGAAAATAGATATTCAGGGACCGTTTTCGTATAAATTAGTTACCAAGCTTTTTGGAAATGCTGTTTTGAAAAATCGCTATAAACCTGAAAAGAATATGGGATTTTTTACTTTTAATGAATTTGATTTTGAAAGTCATAATTATATCATCAGCAGAACAGGCTATACAAATCGCTGGGGCTGGGAACTCTATGTTCCTTCGGAAGTAGCAGAAGAACAATTTAAACGTATTGCTCTGGAAGCACTGGAACTTGAAGGTTTGGTCGTTGGTCTTGGTGGAAGGGATGAGAACCGTATTTCTGCTGGTAATTTTGGTCTCCCTTTGAATGGAAGTGAATATGATAGAGAACATACTCCCACAAATTGTCCTCTCTTCAAAGCTGCTATTGATATGGAAAAAGGGAGTTTTGTAGGTGAGGAAGCTCTACAAAAAGAAATTGTTTCTGGAATTGATAAGCGAATGGTACTTTTTATTACTGAGGGGATCGTTACTGGTAGATCAATTTACATAGATGAAAAACGTATTGGAACAGTAACTTCGAGTATAAACTCTCCTAATGTTTCTCAGGAAAAAAGGGAATTTATCGGTTCACAAAGGAAAAATGTTCTGGAAGAAAACGGCACAGCAGCCATAGGTTTGGGTTGGGTTTATCATAATCCATTTGAAGTTGATGAAGAAGGAAAAGACATTTTAGTTAAAGATGATAAACCAGTTCGGATTAGAGTAGATTTCTATCGTGAAGATGAAAACAAAAATCCAAGAGGAAAACCAGTTCTTGGTTATATCTCCGGTGATGGCGTAACTCCTGCAACTGCTTCAAGACCATTAAAGCATATACAGGGATTGTAAATAATAAAACTCGAGTTCATCCATCTTCTCCGGCAACTGCCGGATACGACGAGATAAAGAGGAGCGAAGTAAAGCTGGACTTGAGTTGAAAGGGGAGAAAGTGAGAAGTATGATTTTGATTATAGTAATGGTGATTCTAATTTCAGGATGTGCGTCGAATTTTGGAACACCCCCAGTTGCGATTAAACAAGGTCATCCACATTATCCAAAAGAACTCCAAAAGGAAAGAATTGAAGGAACTGTTTGGTTAGTTGTAGAAATTTTCACTGACGGGTCTGTCGGGGTTGTTGAAGTGAAGAAATCTTTACATCCTATTTTAGATGAAGAAGCTGTAAAGGCAGTAAAAAAATGGAAATTTCAACCAGCAGTAAATGCTGAAGGTGAAAAAGTAGGTTGTTGGGTTACTTTTCCAATTGAATTTAAATCTTTCAATAACTAAAAAACCGATTCGAATGAATCGGTTTTTATAATGGCGGGAGCGACGGGACTCGAACTCGCGACCTTCTGCGTGACAGGCAGACGTTCTAACCAACTGAACTACACCCCCGCGTTAATCACTATCAACCCGTGAGCACTTTTAAGAATAGGACATTTTTGTGTCAAAGTTTTTTTGAATCTTCTAAATATTCCTTTTAAATCAGTATTTAATTTCACTTTACAAATTTTATTCTCAAAAGCAAATGACAAAATTAGGAGTTAAAATTGAGCGATAAAATAATTCGAGGAATCATAAAAGATAAACATGTCAGATTTTTTGCTGTAGATTCAACTGAAACAACCAGGCATGCTGCTAAAATACACAATTTATCAATAACGAACTCCGTTCTTTTGGGAAGAATGCTAAGTGCTACTCTGATGATGGGTGCAGAACTTAAATCCAATAGGGATGTAATTACTTTGAAGATAGAGTGTGATGGACCTGTTGGCGGAGTATTAGTAACAGCCGATAAAAACGGTAATGTAAAAGGATATGTAAATAACCCGGAAATTGAAACTCCCTTTGACGCAGAGACAAAACAATTCGGTGTAAAAACAGCTATTGGGAAAGGAGTTCTCACAATAATAAAAGACCTGGGTATGAAGAATCCATATATCGGACAGGTTGACCTACAATATGGAACTATCGCCAGGGATTTAACCCGTTATTTCGTGAAATCGGAACAAATACCCTCTTCAGTAGGATTGGGTGTGTTAATTGATCCAGGTGGAAAAATTCGTCAGTCTGGCGGGTTTATTATCCAGTTAATGCCAGAAGCCCCGGAAGATGTTATTTCCAAAGTTGAGAATAACCTGCATAAATTTCCAAACCTGACAGATGCAATGGATATGGGTTATTCCATCGAGGAAATCATTGAGAAGTTTATTTTGAAAGACCTTCAACCGGAAATCAAAATGGAAATTCCTGCTCGATATAAATGTAACTGCTCATATAAAAAATTTGCAGAAGGGATAAAACTCCTGGAAAAAGAAGAACTGAAAGAAGCAATAAAGAAAAATGAAGTA
>DAOVQH010000206.1 GCA_030628755.1 Candidatus Cloacimonadota bacterium
AAAGTAAATTTGAAATTATTTATTATCTCACTTTCTATATTTACTGGAATTTTCTTATTAATCCATCTAAGAATCAAGAAACTTTCCAGGGCAAGTATTCCTGTCTGCATAGTGTTCACAGGTTTTGCAGGTATGATATTTGACCTGGTTCTGATCTTTACTTTTCAGATACTTTATGGATATGTTTTCTATTGGATAGGACTTCTGGTAACTGCTTTTATGGCTGGAGTAGCAGTGGGAGGAATGATTATGACCTCTCTTTTAGAACGGCTCAAGAGAGACCTTCTTTCTTTTGTCAGGATAGAATTTGCTATTGTTCTCTTTTCCTGTATTCTTCCAATTATTTTTCTTTTATTCCATCCTTATTTAGACCGCCCGGTAATTCATATTCTCCTGCAGATAGTTTTTTTAGTTCTTTCTTTAATTTCCGGTCTTTTGATTGGGTCACAGTTTCCTTTAGCAAATAAGATATATTTAAAAGACTCTCTAAAAATAGGAAGAACTGCCGGCTTACTTTACAGTGCTGACTTATTCGGTGGTTGGATTGGTGGACTCATAGGTGGTGTGGTGCTTCTGCCGGTTTTAGGGCTTTTAAAGACCTGTATGGTTGTTCTTATGCTTAAAGTATGCAGTCTTGTTATTGTGGTTACTTCAAGCAGGAAGTATATATGAAGAAATTTTACTTCGAGTCGTAAGTATAACGACGACTCGAAGTATAAAACAAATCACCTCAACTCGACGCAGACTTTCGAATAATCCTTTTCGAGTTGTAAGTTTACCCCGTAGGGAAGTTTACCCTGTGAAATGCTTGCCCTGTGTAATCCACGAAGTGGTGCAAAGCAATTATACAGGGCGGGCAATATTTAACAGGGAATGACCGTATCGGAGGAGCTTGCGACGATCCCGAAATGTCGGGAAGGTAGTTTAAATACGCACTTTGTCTCGACTCGTCGTTATACTTACGAGTCGAAAAAAAGTTTAGTATGAGACAAAAAGAAAATGAAGAGAAAAATCATGAAAAATCAATTCTCTATAGAATCATTCATAAAGAAAATCCCTAAAGCAGAACTTCATCTTCACATTGAGGGAACTTTTGAGCCGGAGCTTATGTTTAAAATTGCAAAACGAAATAATATTAAACTTAGATATCAATCAATCGAAGAACTCAAAGAAGCTTATAATTTCAGCAATCTGCAGGATTTCCTGGATATCTATTATCAAGGTGCGGAAGTACTAATTAAGGAACAAGATTTTTATGATATGACCTTGTCTTATCTTGAGAAAATCTATTCTCAAAATGTTCTACATGCCGAAATATTCTTCGATCCCCAAATCCACACAGATAGAGGAATAAAGTTCTCAACTGTCATCAATGGTATTTACAATGCTCTCGTAGATGCAAAAGAAAAAATGGGGATAACCAGCAAATTGATCATGTGTTTCCTCCGGCACCTGGATGAAGAATCTGCAATGAGAACTCTAAAGCAAGCTTTACCATATAAAGATTGGATAATAGCTGTAGGACTGGATTCATCTGAAATCGGAAATCCTCCTTCCAGGTTCAAAAAGGTTTTCGAGCAAGCTCGAAAAGAAGGATTCCTGACTGTGGCTCATGCAGGTGAGGAGGGTCCTGCAGAATATATCAGGGAAGCTCTCAATCTGCTTAAGGTTTCCCGAATTGACCATGGAAATCGTGCACTAGATGATGAGAACCTGGTAATGGAGCTGGTTCAAAAACAAATGCCATTAACTGTTTGTCCTCTTTCAAATTTGAAACTGGCAGTTGTAGACAAATTGGAAAATCATCCCTTGAAAATTATGATGAAGAAAGGGCTTTACGTAACTGTCAATTCTGACGATCCTGCATATTTTGGTGGATATCTTAATGAAAATTATCTGGAAGTTCAAAAGGCTTTGAATTTAACTAAAGATGACATCTATAAACTTGCCAGAAATTCTTTCCAGGCTTCATTCTTAGATGAATCTGAAAAAAGAAAATTGCTTGATGAATTGGAAGAATTCACTAAACAATATTAAAGAATATTATTAATTTATGTTTAAAATTAAAGGGGTTTATACAATCCCCGGTAAATTATTTGGAAGGTCTTAATTGGTCTTATGTTACTTGAAATAAATGGTCAATTGACACAAACCATACTTGATGATGTCTAATATAATAATGAATAATTGGAATTTACCTGTAAAAGAAGCGGTTGAATTACAAAAACAACTTTCAAAGCGAATTATTTTAAAATTCAGTTTGAGAAAAATCAATTACATTGCTGGTGTGGATCTTGCTTATGACAAAAAGAGTGAACTTGGTTTTTGTTCGGTAGTAATTTTCACTTTTCAAGATTTAGAAATTTTTCAAATTTATAACTATCACGAAAAAGTACAATTCCCTTATATACCCGGATTATTGTCATTCAGAGAAGGACCAATAATTATCAAAACCTTTGAAAAAATTATTCATAAACCTGAACTTATCATATTTGATGGACAGGGAATTGCTCATCAAAGGAAATTAGGTATTGCTTCTCATATAGGATTGCTTTTGAATATTCCATCGATTGGATGTGCAAAATCAAAATTATATGGAAAATATAAAGAACCTGCTTCAGAAAAAGGTTCTAGCAGTTATCTTTATGATTATAAAAATAACCCGATTGGAGTAGTATTAAGGACAAAAGATAATGTAAAACCTGTATTTATTTCTCCAGGACATTTAATAGGAATAGATAAATCAGTAGAAATTATAATGAAATGTGTTACAAAGTATAGAATTCCTGAACCCACACGAATAGCTGATATTCAGGTTGCAAAATATAAAGAAGCAATTTTACAAAACCAATAAATCACTTTATAATTCAATCAATAATTCAGAATACAGTATTAGTCATTAAATAGTAAACGCCAATCCATTACAGGTTGGCGTTTTTTATGGTACCAGAGGCCGGACTTGAACCGGCACGCCGTTGAAACGGCGAGGGATTTTAAGTCCCTTGTGTCTACCAATTCCACCACTCCGGCAAAAATAATAATAGCCACTAAGAACGCAAAGAAACACAAAGAAAAATTTGAGTTATCGACTCGAGTTCAGAAGAGCGAAGCAAAACTGGACTTGAGCTGGATGACTTGTTCTGAACTCCTTTACGGATAAATCCGTTGTAAAGTCCAGTCCAAAGGTTTTTTATCTGCGAAAATCAGCGTCAAAAAAATATGGAGGCGACACCCGGATTCGAACCGGGGATAAGGATTTTGCAGACCCTTGCCTTACCACTTGGCGATGTCGCCATCACTCTATGCGAAAAATTGGAGCGGGAGACGGGATTTGAACCCGCGACAACCACGTTGGCAACGTGGGGCTCTACCACTGAGCTACTCCCGCCCGCTTGCGAGGAGTAAAATTCAAAAAAACACTTTCATTGTCAAACTATTTATACACTATACTGGATAGATACCCCACAACCTGAGAATAGTCTCCACTAACCTCACCTGAGTGAGTATATTTCAAAGTTTCGATTTTATCATAACCCAGTATTTTTGCCAGATGAAGTAGGGTGAGAATACCTCCAAATCCGCAGGCTTCCACGTTGTGAAAATCTATGTTTTTTTCCAACTCTTCAATATCGTTTTTTTCTGCATTCTCTGCTAATAGTAAATCCATCTTTGAAGCAGTTTCTTTATCATGATAATGGGAAAGATCACTACTAATAATGAAAACTGTTTTTCCCAATCTTTCTTTGAAAAGTTCTGATAGAACTTTAGCTAAATTTTGGCTGTTTTTTGCACTTTGGCTTCCAAGCAAAATTGGAAGAATCTTCGCATCAGGATTTACCATTTGCAAAAAAGGAAGTTGAACTTCCAGAGAATGCTCTGAATTATGAGCCAAAGCATTAAAATCAAAGTCATCATTTTTCAGAAGTTCTCCAACAAGTTCCGTATCCACAGGAACCTCTCCCAAAGGTGTTCTGTAGGCATCGAAATTCCCAACGGAATAACGGAAACTACCGAATCTATGGCTGGGAGCAATTACAACTGCCAGGTCAAAATCCTTTTGCTTCAATACATTAAATCCATAAGCAGCACACTGACCTGAATAGACATATCCAGCATGCGGAGAAATAATTCCCAGAATGTCTTTATATTCTTTTTCGATGGGAGCGTTATTCATAAATTCAGTGACCTGATTTTCTAAAACTTCCTTACTGCCCGGATAAAACGCACCTGCCACAACTGGTTTCCGTATCATAATCACCTCACAACTAAATTCATTTATTTTTCAAATCCTTCTAATACTAAAACTAAATTAGTATTGTTTTGTGACAACAAATAAATTGACAAAAACCAAGTTTCTTTATTAATAAATATAGTAATTTAAGGAAAAATTAAAGGAAAAAATGAAGAGAATCGCAATTACAACGGGAGACCCGGCAGGTATCGGGTTCGAAATAACCTCAAAAGTACTAAGATTTCTCGAATTAAAAAAGAATATAATTTATATAGTTTATGGTAAACTAAAGAGATTTAAAGATGGCAATGAAATATGTGAAATTGATAATATCAGCAAAGCGATCTCTCCTGATAAAATATACTGGATAGAGATCAACAGTAAAAACATTACAATCGGGAAACCAACAAAAGAATCCGGAAAAATTGCTTACGAAATTCTACGGCGTTGTGCTGAAGACCTGAATTCAAAGCAACTTGATGCTGTTGTTACCTGCCCCGTTTCCAAGGAAGCTATTCATCACATCCACCCTGAATTCGTTGGGCATACTGAATTTTTCGCAAAAAAATCTGGCACAAAAGATGTTATTATGTCCTTCTGGGGACCTTACTTCAATCTGGCGTTATTAACCACGCATATAGCTGTGAGTGAAGTTTCCAAAACTCTTTCAAAAGATATTC
>DAOVQH010000051.1 GCA_030628755.1 Candidatus Cloacimonadota bacterium
CAATATCATGCAAAAGAGCCCCTGTGATTAATAAATCCTTATTTACAGAATAAAGATGGGAAACAAATTCACAGATGGAAGTAACTGAAATCGTATGCTCAAGTAACCCCCCGATATAATTATGATGCCATGTTTTGGCTGCAGGAGCTTGAGCAAAAAGAGTAAAAAATTCTTTATCATCGAATACATTTAAAAGTAATTTTTTCATGTAGGTATCTTTAATATTATCAATATATTCAAAGAATCTATCTGAGAGTTTATTGACATCCTTTGAAGTGGTTTCCAGAAATTCAGAGAGGTTATATTCCTCCTCAGGAACTTTGTTCAATTTATTGATTGTTATCTGATATTGCTTTTTATAGCTTATTATGACGCCCTTTACTTGAACGACATCCCCTTCCTCAAATTTTTCAGATATCATTTTGGCATTATTCCATACATTACCCGGAATCGAACCTGAACTATCCGAAAGTTTTAATCTCAGGTAAAAATCTTTTGTGCCTTCTTTCAAGTCTTTTTGTGTAACCAGGAAATCACTGATTATTTCTTTGTTCAAATGGTCTTTTAATTCTTTTACAAAGATCTTTTTATTCATAAATTTCTCCTATTCTCTTCTTCATAAATCATTTTTCATCCTTGCACTTTCCGATGCTTCCACCAAAGGAATTCTCTCAACCAAGATTCGGAAAGTTATTTCCCACAACAATAACCTTACATCTTATTTTCTCATCTAACCTTCCGAATCCTCAAACAACAGAAAATTTGGAAGAAGGCTTCGGAAGGAAAATCAATCAATTAAATATTTCTCCAACTTATTCCCAATTTTTTCATCAAGATAATAATTTTCCACAAAAATCTTATATTTTTCTTTTGAACCAAAATATTCATTTATCAACAATTCATCAAATGGATAATCATCTCTTTTATTAATACACTCCAGATAATTTGAAAACTTCCATTCTTCAGGAGAAAAAACCAAACCTGCTTTTACAGGATTGAAATGAACATAATATATTAAATGCTGTAAATATTCTGTTTTGTCGATCATTCTTTTCTTTGGTTTTCCTTCAAACAAAGTTCCAGCTCTATTTTGCTGTTTATTAACTGCGAGTGTATATCCCGAAAATAATACTCTCAACCAATCAGACAATGGAATATTAGATTTCTGTTGAAGTAAGAAATGAAAATGATTCGGCATTAAACAAAACGCAATAATATTCACAAAATATTCCTTATGATTCTCCTTCATTCGTTTGATTAAATATTCGTAATTTTCAGAACAGAAGAAAATCTTTTCTTTATTACATCCACGATTATATATATGATAATAATTCCCTTCTTCATAAATCATTTTTCATCCTTTCACTTTCCGAAGCTTCCCACAAAGAAATTCTCTTAACCAAGATTCGGAAAGTTTTTTCCAAAATAATAACCTTACATCTTATTTTCTCTTCAAACCTTCCGAATCCTCAAACAACAGAAAACTTGAAAGAAAGGCTTCGGAAGGGAAATTCGTCTAATTTTTCACAATTTAATCCTTGAGCCTTCTCAGAAGGTTGTTTTGGAATAAAAGTATTTCTCACAACCATCATCAAATCTCTTTTCTCTTCCAACCTTCCGAATCCTCAAACAAAAAAAAACTTGAAAGAAAGGCTTCGGAAGGGAAGTCTGTCTTACTCATTATTTGTTTCCTTTTAAAATTTTCTTCATTTTTTCAGTAAGATAATATCCGCCGATTTGAGTAGCCATACCTTTAAACCTAATTAGTTCCATTTTTTTTAATTGATTTATAAAGCGTTCCAAACTTTTCTCAGGAATGTTTGTTATTTCCATATATTGTGGAACTCGCATTCCTTCATTATTTGCAATAGCAGTTAAGAGAATTTTGAGTTTTTCTTTAGTTACTAAAGTTGCTCCCTCAATTGCTCCCTCAATTGCTCCCTCATTTACAGTATCATTTACAGTATCATTTAATCCTTCAACTTGCGGAGGAATTGTTACAACTGTTTTGAAAATATCTCCTTCAACAAGTTGAGGAAGAGTGCCTGTGTATTCTTTACAATATCTGAAAAGGTTTCTTACTCCGGAACCGAGTTCATCTGCTCGACCGATTTCTTTAAAGAATTTTCCAATGGTCGGGTTTTTGGGAAATGGAGAAAAGTTTGCTGGATCAATCAAACCAAAACCGTGAGCTTTATTACTGTTTTCTGTATTTACAGAATTTGGAGATATTACCAATTTCGCAGGAAAAGGATTTATGAATTCTCGATGGATGAGAATATTTGAAATAACTTCCCTGAAAATATGATCCCGTAAACTGATCCGCTGATCTTTCTCCAAATAAAATTTATCCGGTAAATGTTTGGCAACAAATGCCATCAATCGGTCATAACTTTCGATAAGATTGGTGCGGATATCATCGCGATCATCATACCTGTCTAAATTTTTTCTCCGCAAAATCGCATCTGTTCGATGATGTGGCAGGACTGACAGAATTACTTCATCTTTTCCGAATAATAAAACACCTGCAAGCGTGAATCCTTCCTTTCCTGTTTGATAATCCTTTAAATAAAGTTGAGCACTTTTCAACATTTCAAAATCTATTAGTTCACCCCAGGGATGTCCGGGTCTTTGATTCATCGCGAGTTTTCTTGCTCTTTGGATAAGATCGATTCGCAGATCATCCATCGTAATATAAGGATAAATCATGTTTTCAGAATACGAAGTCTGTTTCCTGATATACATTTGAGAAACAAAATCACTATTATTCGTAATATCAAAATCACCGTCATCATTTCTATCAAATATTTTATTTGCCGCTTTATGAACTTGTGAGCTTTCCGGTACGAAAATATAAATAATCTTTTTATCTTTATATTCAAATACTTCTGGAGATAGATAGAAAGTGGGATTTAACTTTTGGGGATTATTGACGGTTGTAACAAAACTGCTTAATATATTATCTACCTCATCAGTATCTACTCCGCAAATTGTTCCATTATCTTTTACTCCCAAAATAAGTTGACCACCATTGCGATTGAGAAAAGCACAAACAGATTCATAAACATTTTTATTCAATTTTTTTTGGGATTGTTTGAATTCGGTTTCTATGTTTTCACCCTTTGAAATTAAATCTAATAATCTTTTAATATTCATCTTTATTGTCTGTTACCTTCAATTTGAACTTGTAAGAAATACTTACAAGTTGCTTTTTCTTTTAACTCTCCGCTTTCATAAATATTTTTCAGATGAATAGTAATATTTTGTGGAGTAGTTTAAAAGTTCTGCTATCAACTTTTGTGTAAGCCAAACTGTTTCATCTTCGAGACGAACATCAATTCTAATATCTCCATCAGAAGAACTATAAAGCAAAAAATTAGATCGTCTTTCCGGCAGATTTTTCATAATTTCACCTTCTGCAAGCTATCATACAAATCCGGTAATATTTTGACTT
The DNA here is from genome assembly GCA_030628755.1 of Candidatus Cloacimonadota bacterium. Lineage (GTDB taxonomy): Bacteria > Cloacimonadota > Cloacimonadia > Cloacimonadales > TCS61 > JACNIV01. Next base: position 3,455 of record DAOVQH010000051.1, read on the forward strand.
CTTTCATAAATATTTTCCTTCACATCTTTCAGAAGCTTCCCGCAAAGGAACTCTTTCAACCAAGATTCGGAAAGTTATTTCCTACAACAATAACCTTACATCTTATTTTCTCATCTAACCTTCCGAATCCTCAAACAACAGAAAATTTGGAAGAAGGCTTCGGAAGGGAATTGACCCGGTAACCGACGGAAATGATGGCATCAAGGTTATAAAAATCCAGGTTTCGATTTACATTTCGATTGCCTTCTTTTTGAACTACTCGAATTTTTCGAGTAGTTGCTAATTCATTTAATTCACCTGATCTATAAATCTCCTTAAGATGATATGTAATTGTATGACTTTCTACACCAAATAATTCACCCATCGCTTTTTGAGTTAACCAAACTGTTTCATCTAAAAGAACAACATCGATGTTTATGTTGCTCGTTTGAGAAGTATAAAGCAAAAAATTAGATCGTCTTTCCGGTAGATTTTTCATAATTTCAAATTAATTACCTACTTGTGAATAAAATATTGCAAATCAACTTCTTCAATTTCATTTCGAGGAATCTTTAAAAGCCAGCTTTGTAAATCTTTCAGAGTTGATTTATAAGTGCCATAAGCTGAAAAAGAATAGATTGAAGAAAAATCGATTTTTTGTTTAGTTGCAATTACTTTTATCATTTCAACATCATCATTTTTATTTGGAAGAAGATTAACGGGAAAATATAATCCGATTTCTTTATCTCTTGAATTTGGTAGTAAAAAAGTTTCACCTGATTTTATAAAGTTATCTTTTCTATATTCATTAGGGAAAATTACATAAACTGAATCATTAGAGCAGATATTCAGAATTGTGAGATAACAGTCTTTTGAAGATTTTACCGACAATTTAATTTCTTCACCATCCTTGAAATATTCCCGATTTAATTCTGAAGAAATCTCAAAAGCTGGGTCTTTTTCTCCCTTTTGCTTCCCAACTTTTATTTTTATCGTAACTACTTTCTGGAATTGATTTCCATTTGAGATGATCTCATCTGCTAATATTTCTTTTTCTAAAATGATACCCTGTGTAGTTTGTTTAGTTATTGAAGCAAAATTATCGAGTAATACTTCATTTTGATTTTCTGCTTGAACATCAATTATTCTTCCACTGATTTCGATACCGCTGAAATATTCAATTGCTTGTTTACATGCTTTTTGAATTGCTTTCTCTTTTGCTGCTTCCGGTGTGATATTTTCGATAACTGCAGATTCTGTTACTTTGAACCATCCATCGCCAAGATCAATCAATTTATTAGAATTTTGAACCTGAGAAGTCTTAATTATTTCGGTTGGTTTTTCAGATTGAATATGTCTATTAAGAGAACAACTAATAGAGCTTACAATAAAAATAATTAATAGAAGATATTTCATATCAAACCTATTAATATTTTAGTAAAACCTTGTTCTTATCAGATGTATGCAATTGAGGGTTTTGTTCTCTACCCATCTTTTTAGCTTGAGAAGATACCTCTTGTTGTAAGTAATTTTCCATTTCTCCAAGTGTTATTTTTTTATCATTGTTTATGTCAGCATTTTTATTTAGACCTTTTAAAAAGAAATAAGTAAACAAACCATGCTTTTTTTGTGAATAACCTGAACTGATTTCATTACCAGATGAAGCTGTAAAAACATTAATATTTTTTGGAATCGAACCTTGTTTTACTTCAATGCTGATTGGACGTGAATCTGCTAATAGCATTTCATTTTCTCTTGAAACACCAGAGAAACAAGCATCTAAAATTATTATTGTTGATTTAGATTTAATTTTACTTAAATTCTGATAAAGTTCGTTTAAGGAATAACCTGTGCTTGCATAATTGGGATCAATATCATTTGGAATTAAATAAGCACTGCCATCCTCAGTTGATGCGACTCCATGACCTGCATAGAAAACGTAAATTTCGGAATTCTTATCAGCATTCTTGGCAATCCACCCATTTTCTGAAAATACTTTATCAAACTCTCCTTTTGTTGCTTGCTCATTTAAACGAAGGAAAATGTTCTTTCTTAATAAACCAAACTTTTTTATGAGATATTCTCTGAATATATCGGCATCATTTACTGCATGTGTTACTGATGGTGCATTACGATAAACCTCTATACCAAATACAACAGCAATTGCTTTGCTATTCGTATTAGCTGTTTTATTAACAAAATCTACATCACTAAAGGAATCCTCTATAATTAACTCATCTCTAATTATAACAAAATCCTTAAAAGCAATATTGTTATTAATATCTGTTGCTTTCAATAATATCGAGTTTTTCCCAATTTCTAATTTAACTCGTTTCTTAAATTTACCGTTATGAATTGCTAACAATACGTCATTTAACTTTAGATTTAATATTCCTAAGTTATCTGATACTTCCCCTTCTATTGTGATAAACAACTCTTCCGTTCTATAGAAGTTGTTTGTCAGTTTGGGATAATTTAAGTAAACCTTTGGTTTTTCACTGTCATCCAATCCTTTTCTGCCTGTTCTTGCTTTCACATATACTTCATAAGGTGTTAAATCCAACATCGTATCTTGTCCAAAATGATTTATCCCCCTGATGTATAATTTTTTATATTGACGAGGAACATATACCCAGAAGTTTTTATCACTTTTTGTTCCAAGTTCGTATCCTTCTACTTTAACAGGAATTAAATTTTCAACAGTAAATTCGTCATATAAACACAGGCCATATGGATCTATTTCAATAATAAAATATTCTGGAGTAATTCTAATTTTTCCATAAGAACCATTTGTCGGATTACTCCTAATAGATTTATTAATATTTAGTATTTTTTCTTGAGAATTGGCAAAACACGATAGAATTAATAAGACTAAAATTGGAATAATTTTTTTCATTTTATCTCCAATACAATAACTTAATTAGTTTTTTTTCAATGATGGTACAAAATTTAAATGAAACTGCAAACTTAAATCTTTAGCAATACTATGTATATCAGAAGAAATAAGTTGGTTTATATTCGAAACAATAGAAATACTTAACATACTGCCATCAGTAAAATGAAGGAGAGATAATTCACTTTCAGGGTTATCAACGTCACATTTTTTGAAGCCTATCTCTACTTTTTTAATTGTTTTTCCAACAATATTATTAAATTTACAAATAGAATAATTAGGCAATATTTTCTTTTCATAATCAAATTTAGGTAACATCTCTAATTTGTTTTTTCTTTCCATACACACCTCGGTAGAAACATTTGTAATTTTCTCAATAAATTCTTTTATTAATTCTAAAGATTTAAATATATCATCCATATCAGAATTAAACTCAGAAAACGCAGGATATTTAACCGCAGATTTTCGGGTTTTATGAGTAGCAGGTCTTCGATTATCTGATACATTGTTGAATGGTTCAATTATCTTATTTTGCAAATGTTTTGGTAAAACTTTTATTAAAGCTTTCAGAGTTTTCTCAATATTTTTATCCAATTGAATATTTTGAATGTTTGATATTTTTTTAATTGCTTCCATTTTCAAACCATCTATTAGAAATCCGTATGCCCTTAAATGCGCATCTTGATATTTATGATCATTTTCAGCTACAGGAAAGGTTAAATGAACATCTTCTTCATATTCAAACATAGTCTCATTTAATGTCATTTCAGTTAAGGCATTTATCTCAGAAATAATGTTCCGAATTCTACATAAAATACCATTTTCAATGTCCCATTTACCGAAGATATTTCTTCGGATAAAAAGATTAAATCTTTCATCATTATCTTCAAATAATCTGAAATCATCAAATTTATGACCTATCCATTTTTCTTTTTCAACACTAGAAGCTTTTCTTAAATCAGGTAAATAAACTGCTAAAACAAGTTCTCCATCTTTTTTTGTTCTATATCCAAATTGAACATTAATGTTAAATCTTTCTTCTTGTGAAAGAGTTTCGTAGTAATCATCTCTAATTGATATTCTTCCCTCAAAATTATCTGTATAAACTTCATATTTGTCAGGTCTATTTTGGTAAACTGATAGAATATCAATATTATAAAATTCAAATAATTCACTATCTTTCATTTTTTTCTCTTCCACATTCACCTTCTTAAGTTACATAAATATTATTGGTATAAATCCAACCGTATCCAAAGCGGGTAATTTCCAACCTGTAATTGCCTTTATCCTTAATTTTGAAAAATCCCCTTTCATCTCTCTTTGATGATACTTTTAAACCGTTCCTATAAAGAGTTGCTTTTGCAATTTTGGGTAAATTAAAGAAGAATTTTAATCCATTTTCATAATTTATCTTCTCACCAAAAATAGCACTTTCACCCTCAGGAGAAACTATTCCTGCATAAAATCCATAGGGATTTCCTACTTTATAGTTAACAATATAACTATTTCCATTTTTTAAAGCTTTAAGTATATTCTGCTCATTGAAAGGAGTGTTTTCTTCCAGCCAGATATTTGTTCTAATTGTTTTATATAATGCCTTATGAGTTAAAAAATTGAATTTCAATCCGAACCTGTCTACTTTCTCCGTATGAGCATCAATGCTCCCAATTGCAGATTTTCTTTTCCCTGAATTATTAAGTTTGTCCCAATAATTCAGAGTTTCCCTGTGTGGCTTTTTTATAAATAAGTTGGGGAATAAAATGAGAAGCAGACCATTAAATGCCGGATTCATTTTACCGATCCATTCTGATAAATAGTTCCAGATTTCCAAGCCATCGAATCTGTCATTTTCCAGGTTTGTCCAGATATAATAACGGAATTTCGAGGAAGCCCTTTTTTCTATGGGATGAGCAGCAAATCCAATTGCTCCCTGTTCTGCATAATAAGAAACATATTCTTCCGCAGTTTTTCCTCTGATGATATCATCTGAATTAAACACCAGATAGTGGTTATTATTCTGTTTGTCATTGATTTCCATTCCCACAATTACAAAGAGATCTTGCTCCGATAAAACATGCTCATTCTTTTTTGCATCCAGATTCAAATGGTCATTAATAGTAATATAGTCCAATTCACTTTTCTTTGCCAGACGAATGATCTTCTTAATAGAGGTTTTTGAATCAAACGAATATTCTGAATGGATATGAATACAACCTGTCAGTTCAAAATAGGATTTATTAAAAATATTCTTCTTTTTCACTTTTGTTTAATCAACAGGCATTTTCGGAAATGTGTATTAATCTTTCCATCAGTTTCTGCTTTTAGCTTCAATAAATAAACACCACTGGAGACTTCTTTAGCATTCTTATCCCTGCCATCCCATAAGAATGTACAATTTCTGCTTTCTTCATCATTTGTAATTGTCTTAACTAATTGACCTTTAATATTAAAAATCTTCAGTTCAGAAAATTGGATATTTCTGGAGGAATTAAAACAAATTTTCAAGTTCCCATTTAAGCTAAAGGGATTAGGATAAATCTGTATGGTCTGGGAAAAATGCGGGATATTCTCTTGAGTTATATCTACAAGACCGGGATTAAATTCCGTGAAAGGAAGAGAGCCAACTAAAAATATTTCTTTTGTATCATCATTCTGCAGCCAGTAAACAACCACGCAATTATCGAGGTCGCTTGTAATAGGTTGGAAATCCTCGTTCATATTAAACCCGACAGTATCACAAAATGTTGAGTCACAACTTAATTGCAAATCCGAAATAACATCTATCATATACAGCATCACAGGAATTTCAATATCAGGAGGAAGACCCTGGTAATTCAGGATATTTTCTACAACTGCAATATACAATTTACAATCAGAAACAAATTCATTAAAGAGATAAGTTTCTTCATTTACCAGTTCAATTGAGAATTCAACATTTCCTGATTCATCATAAAAAGCATAACTTGTATCTGAGTTTATGAAGGTTTTAGTACCCAGTGAAATACTGAATAACGAATCTAAAATACTCGCATAAGATTGGGAATTATAACCAAGTATTTTTTTGTTTCCTCCAATTATTGTAGCTGGAAATCCCATCAGGTCGTAATAATGGTATCTTTCCAGGGAGTATTCATTAAAAAACGGAACATCTGGAAAATTAGCAAAATAATTAATCACCTGAGAGGTTTCAGGAACAAGAACTAATGATTGATCTTCCCAGATACCTTCGCTGCCTGAATTATTAAGTTTAACAACATTCTCTATCATAATCCTGGATTGACTGATATTAAACACATTAAAGCTTGATTCAAAAGTGTTATTTTCAGTTAAACTATCAGATTCACAGAATAATTCAGCATATACTTCATATTGAGCAGGACGCCTAACCAGGTGAAATCTAAGGCTGTCACTCACATCGAAAATAATTGTTTCGTCAGCAGGTAATGGCGGAAGGTTTATAGAATCACAAACACTCCCGCTGGAAATATAGAGTAAATTAATTTCACCTTCGGGATAAATTAAATTGATATCTATATATGAATTTTCAACAGTTACATCGGAATTATTTTTTATTATAAATCTGGGAGAAATTAGTCCTCCCGGAGCCATTCCACCTATCCAATCTAAACATATCAGATCCAGGTCATCTCCTTCTGTGATAAACCTGCCCTTTAAACTGAAAAGGAATTCAGATTCAAAGCTATTTGCCAGCATGTTGTAATAATAACCATCATCTTCAAAATAGCTGTGAGAGCCATCATTTGCAGAAGCAGAAATAAACTGAGTGGTAGGATTTGTGGGATAATCTACTACTAACCAGAAAATAGTGTCTGTAAAGTTCTGTATGAAATCAATATCATTCCAATCATGGAAATTCATTTCAGAGGGCTGTATAGTATAAGCAAATAAAATACTATCCGGATTAAGATTAGGTTGATTAACATCATTTTTGCACAATTTAACGGTCATTGAATCCAGACTCTGATCACCGGGGATATAAACTCTAGCTCCTTCAGCCTGGAATTGAATTGAATCGATACTGGGAAAATAATAATTAAAATCAAATTTGACTGCCCAGCTATCCGTGCCATACCAGTGCTGGTCATCGGTATTGTTGTGATAATAAACCAGAGAGTCCCGTGAAGATGCTACATTTACACCGGAAGCAGGGATAAAAGTAACTGCATTCAATAAAGAAAATCCTGCAATAAAACCTAATATGAATACCCTTTTCAAATAATTCTCCTTATGCCAAAGTTTTGTTGAAATCTATCTTGTAAAGTTTTTTGATTAGCTTTTAATATCATTTCCATCTTCTATGAACCCATAACAATCTGACTTGTTCCAACTTTGCCATATTAAATCGAAAAATAAGTTTGTTCCTAAATGTTAGTGCATTTTCGTGTTTACCCTGTTAGATAATTTATTTTTTGTGAAGATTTAATTAACTATAAGAATATCTAACGGGGTGAATTCGCTTGCCTTGCTGTAGTTTTACGAAAGCAGGTGGCTTCAATTCTTTTTGCTTTTTTATAACCTCGCCACCTTCTATGAACCCAGAACCATTGGGAA
>DAOVQH010000007.1 GCA_030628755.1 Candidatus Cloacimonadota bacterium
AACCTCTGGTTACTAAGCCCCAGCTTTGTAACCTATTTGCATTCCCAAACTGGGGTTTGGGAACGAGTTTCGTAATAAAATGCTTATCTGGAGTAAAAAATAGTGCAGATAATTATCCTACGAGGCTCATCAATATTAGATTAAATAATTGGAAGAATTTTATATATTCTAATGAGTCTGCGAGGGAATGAGATAAAAAAAGATTACAATAAACTTGATTCTTTTTGTATGGAACAAAAAAGTGATTTCAGGCAAGAAAAGAAGGATACAAAAAATCAGGAGAGTTTAATGTATAAGAGAAACTTTTATCTTAACAGAATTCAACATTCAGTGTAAAGTTGGGAGATAAATGTTGATTAATATCGAATCTAAATAAGCGTTTGATGAAATTGTGGGTTTGAAAAACACGGGTATAGGAGGATAAGAGCGATGAAACTAAATAAAAAGGAGAAACTGGCACTGATAAAATTTAGAATGACGATAGAAGAAGTATTAGCGGGTAATCTTGTAGAAGTGAAGTTGTTTGGCTCCCGAGCTCGTGGAGACGCTCGGAAGGACTCTGATATAGATGTACTAGTAATTATATCAAGTGGTGATTGGCGTATGTGTGATGTGGTTTATGGCATAGCCACCGACATACTTCTTGAAAGCAATGTTTGCATATCTCCAAAGGTCATCAGCAAAAAAAAGTATAATCATCTCTATAATATCGGGACTCCTTTTATAAAAAATGTTATACGAGAGGGGATTACAGTATGAATGAAAGGGTATATAAGCGGGCTATTAAGGAGTTAAATCGTGCGAAGAAAGCTCTTATTGCAGCAGAAACGCTGATAGAAAAAGATTTGTTTGAGGATTGTGTCTCCAGAGCTTATTACGCTGTCCTTCATGCTGCAAAAGCAGCTCTGGCTCTGTCTGAAGTTGAAGTAGAAACCCATAATGGAGTACGAAGAATGTTTGGTCTTCATCTTGTTAAAAGCGGAAAGATAGAAAAAGAGTTTGCAAAGATACTCACAGCAACGCATGAAGATCGAGAGATTGGAGATTACGAGATTGATATAGAGATAGAGGAAGAAAGGGCAAGACAAAGAGTTAATGAGGCTAATAAATTTATACAAAGAATTGAGAAATATCTTCAGATAACTAAGAACATAACTTCGTATAATAATTAAACACCTTGATACAGTTTACCCCGTTAGATAAATGAATATAAAAAGTTGGTGTTTATTTTATAGGTAAACTATCTAACGGGGTAAACTCGGTGTTCTCGGCTTGCCCCGTAAGGAGGAACGACTGTATCAAGGTGGTGAATAAAAATATTGAAATTCCTATACAATAAATTAAGAAAAGGGGGGGGCAAAAAGTATGCCATAAAGATTGAAATGTGAAAAAAAATGATATGTAATTGGGAAATAAGGAGAAAAAGATGAAAAAAACAAAAATATTTATCGTATTGATTTTGCTGTGCTGTTTGATGTTATTACCTTCCATATCATTCGCCCAGCTTACAGGAATTAAGTATATCGGGGGAACTTCTCCTGATTATGCAACCATTGAGTCAGCAATCTATGACTTAAATTCGGAGGGTGTTGGAGAAGGTGGAGTAACCTTCTTAATTTGTGATGGAACTTATACTGAAGATGATAATCTAATTATTCTTGATGTTGATGCAACCGAAACAAATCCTGTTATATTCCAACCCGATGTTGGGGCAACTGTGGAAATTAATATAACCATAACCGGAGATTTTAGTTGTGCTTTCAAAATTCATAATTCTGACTATATTACATTTAATGGTACAGCTTACGGTTCAAGAGATGACAGCAGAGATATGACGATCAATGGCATCAGAAATGGTTCGGATGATGTGTTCGTTTTTTGGATTGCCAACGGATCGGACAACATCACTTTGGAAAATATGATCATCAACAGCATAAGCGAAGCAACCGATACAGGTTGGTCCACTCCTGTTTATTGTTCAACTTATGGAGTTCCGTCACCTGTTGTTGGAATGGATTCATTCATGCTTTCCAATTGCGAAGTTATTGGTGGTTCTACTTATGGTGTTTATATGGATGGAGAAAGCGGCAAGCAACTGTCAAACTTCACTATTGTAAATAATGGTGTTCATGATTTTCAAAAATATGGCATCTTCATCTATACAGATATTGTTAATTGTAATGTAGAAGGAAATGAGGTGTATCAAACTTTTGAAGCGTCAAGAACTTCTGTTTATGGTATAAGAGCTGGTTCATCAAGTTGTAGCGGAACTACTAAAATACATCACAATTATATTCACGATTTGAAGCATAAGGCTACATCAGGAGTTCGTGGAATATTCATGACGACTGATTCCCACGATAATCTGGTCTATAATAATATTATACATCTTGTTCCTGGACTTACTGCTAATACCAGTTATTGTATTTATCTATCTTCAGGTGATGCTACAAATAATAAGATTTACTACAACACGCTGTATATGGGTGGTGTAAGTAATAGAGAATATCCTGACTTTTACTGTATAAAAATCTATAAAGATGCGAGTGATAATATACTAAAAGATAATATCTTGATTAATGAGCGAACAGGTGATGTCGGTGGAAATTATCATTGTGCAATTTACCTGAAAACCGCCACCTCATTTGCAGAGAGTGATTATAATTTCTTGACAGTAAATTCTGACGATCCTTCTGATAATCGTTATGTAGCACGAATTGGAAGTAATTATTATAATACACTTGGGGATTTACTTGTTGCACCTGGATACGCACCAAGAGACCAGAACTCTCTCACCGGTGATCCTGATTTGAGCTTTCCTGACCTTCACTTGAATTCAACCAGTAATTGCATCGGAGCAGGAACTCCTATTACCGGAATTACAACTGATTTTGATTACGACCTTCGTGATGAAACAAATCCTGATATTGGAGCTGATGAGTTCTATTCAGAAATTGGTATTCCTCAAAATGTTACTTGTCAGGTTGATGGTGCTAACATAATTTTAAGCTGGGATGAAGTTGAAGGAGCAACCATATATTATATCTATCGATCAACTGAACCATACACCGGATTTGGTGATTATTACGATACTTCTCCAACGAACTCTTATACTGATTTTGGAGCTGCAACCTCATCCGATAAGTATTTCTATTATGTAACAGCAGAATAAACAATAAAATAAATATTAAAAAGAAACAGAGGAGGGAGTTCATTATTTGGAAAATTGCTGATTTATCTTTTCACCTTGTATTCTTAAAAGTTATTTTTTAAGGAAAATTTATTGTTTTATTTGACACAAATTGCGATTGAGAATTATTTGCATTTTGAAGAATGAGTGTTATTTTATCCTTTAAATGAAAAAGGAGATCTGATGTTTGGTCGGGGAAAACGAATCGGTAGAAGAGGATTAGGAAAGCATAAAAGACTTAGACATAGACTTAGACATTATGCCCCCACGAATTTGAATAATGCACAAATTAACCGAAAATATATTGTCCGATTCAATCCAGATAAAAAAACCATCGAAATGGGAATTTACGCTGGAAGCATTATTTCAGTACAAAAAAATGAACTCGATGATCCGAATATTATTGTTGCCATTGGTGAATCCCGTTACATCATTCCACGAAAGATCGCCGAACAAATTTTGATTAAATAAATTCCCACGAAAAACGCCCCATAAAATAAAAGAGATTTAACGGGGCAGGCGAAAATACACGAAATTAATTCCTTCTGATCCCCCTTTATAAGGGGGAATTAATTTATCCCGTGTCCGGCAGCTGCCGGATTATTCCACTGGGAAGGGGGTTAATAAATCATGCTTCGTAAAATAATTGATTTATTCAAAGAACGAAAAATAATCAGCTTGTCTGATCTCGCCATCCATTTCAAAATAGATGAAAGAGCTATGGAAGCGATGCTGGAAACCCTCGAAAAAAAAGATTGCATCAGCAAACTTCACATCGAATGTAATTCCTGCTCTGCAAGTTGCAAAGGATGTTCATTTAGTAAAGAGAAGGATTATTACCGGTTTATCGAACATTGGAGAAAGACTTGACGAAAGACGCTTTATTTATATCGTGGAACAAGTTTCAGGGTAAATTATGAGAGATAAATCAGATTTTAAAATTGATAAAAAAATGAAAAAAGAATTAAATAAAAATCTCTTCTGGGACATAGATTTCAATCTGCTGGATCTGGACAGTAACTCGCAATTTATTATCGAAAGAATTTTAGCAATAGGCGATCTGTCCGATTGGTTTATTCTGAAGAATCTCTATAGTTTGGAAAGAATAAAAGAGGAAGTTGTTAATATCCGCAATTTTACCCCAAAAACATTAAATTTTTTAAGTGTAATTTTAAATATCCCAAAGGAAAAATTCAGATGTTACAATATCAGACAATCTATCACGAAACTCTGGAATTATTAAAAAAATTAATGCGGTTCTCCCAATTAGATGATTTTTTCCTGGTTGGAGGTTCTGCTCTTGCTTTACATCTCGGTCATAGAATTTCTGTCGATCTTGATTTGTTCACCCAAAAAGACATAAAAACTTCGGATTTATTATTTTTTTTAAATGAAAAATTTGAGTTAAAAAATACTACGACGGATAAAAATACAGTAACCGGTTTTATTAATTTTCATAAGAAAAACATTAAGGTTGAATTCATTTCTTATAAATATAAACTCTTAAAACCTATAATAGGAGCAGACGAAATCAGGCTGTTGGAACTGGACGATCTAATTCCCATGAAATTATCTGCTATTGCCGGAAGGGGAGCAAAAAAAGATTTTTATGATATCTTTTTCTTACTAGAAAAATATGATCTGAAAGAAATGTTAGATCTTTATAAACGAAAATATGCAACAGAAAATTTGTTCCATCTTCTTAAAAGTTTAACTTTTTTTGACGATGCGGAAAACGATCCCGAACCGATTTTATTGAAAAAAGTAAATTGGAAAAAAGTTAAACAAAGAGTTGTTGATGAAGTAAAAAAAATAGTGAAAAATATTAAAACTTCATAAATGTAAAAGAAAAGATGAAAAATTTCTTGAAAATATTACCGCTAATTTTATGCTTTTTATTATTACCACTCATTTTGAACGAGCAAGAATTTTTATCCTGCAATATATCAGTATATTAATTCCCATTTCTCTTATTCTGGAAATCAAAGATTTCTGCATCCATTATTCAGGCTTGTTTAATGTTAGCTGGAATCGAGTGGATCCGAACAACAATTTATTATGTCCGGATAAGAATTTAAAACGGAGAATCATGGTTTCGATTAGCAATTATTTTAGGCATTGTGGCTTTACTAAATTTTACCACAATCCTAGTTTTCAGAACGAAAATAATAAAGGAACAGTATAAACTATAATAACATCTTATGATTTTAAATTCATTGAATTAAAAAGATAAACATAATCGGAGGAAAAAAATGGAAAAGTTAAAACGTGAACATTTCGAATGTATAAAAGAGGATAATTCGGAAGAGGAACACGATAAGCAATGTAAAAGGTCAAAAATTGTCTTTGATCAATTCTTTAAATCTCAAAAAAATAAAGGACTAACAGAGAGAACTGCCGGCAAGCGAACCGACATGACTGCTTATTTTATTATGGATTACTTTTTTGTCTATGATGATTCGGAGAGCATTTTGGAAGTTAACGGTGATACGATCAGGACTTTTTTGGAAAATTGGTATATCAGGAAGTTCATGAAACCCAAAATAACTGAAATTAAATCGTTTCTTATATCTATTTCCAATTTTTTCACATTTCTCCAAAGTAGAGATTTTGTTTCCAAAGATGAATTAAGAGAAATAAAGGAAGTCTGCAAAGATATACCTTGGTTTGAAATGCGGCTTAAAACCTACTTCGAAGTTCATGATGATGATTTTTATGAATGGCTGCAAGAATATAATTATGATTTTTGTTAAAACTTAAGCGATACAAGTATAAAAAAAATCCGAATAATTTGCATTATTTAACCCTTTTCATGAAAATCATGGAGTTTCTACCTCCGCAACCAATCTGAATCCCAGATCTGCTTCTCGATAAAGAGGACATTTCAACAAAGAAAAGACTTGCTCTAATCTCTGATTTGCATTATTTTTCAGAACAAACATCTCATTACAACCACCACAAGCAGCAGAAGAAGGTTCAACTCCACTCATCAACCATTCAGAAAGTTTTCATATTGTTGACATTCCCAACTATATTTGTCATTCTCAACTGTTTACTCCGGCTACTGACGGACGATTGGGAATCCAATTCATTTTACTTTTATAGATTCCCGTTTTCACAGGAATGACAGAACAAAAAGGCATTGATGAAAATCAAAAAAGAAAGAATGATGTTTCTTTAATAGAATTATATAGAAGTATTTTACTTGACGCTAAAAAAAATAAACACAATTTTTGATTTTGTGTTTTCAGGGAGGTAATAAATATGAATCCTCTTACTCGAGTTAGCAATTTTTAAATTTAGTGAAACCGAAAATCCTGCTGACATCATTTTTTCAGATGAGGAAAAAATAAACGAATGATTTATTCGCATAAGAAGCCTATATGGTATTGTAAACGCAATATTGCGTTTAGGAAGTAGTTATGCGCAATTCCCCACATCACGAGAACTTGATTAATTTCTCAAGCTAAAGTTAAAAATAAGAAAGGTAGAAAAGGAAAATATATGAAAATTGGTAATTTTTTAACTGATAGAGAATCAATAACAAATTCTGGCTTTAGTCAGAATTAAATAATTTAGATATGGGACTAAGTTCAAATTCAATCATTCATTTTACTAATACGAAAGAAAACCTAAAAGGTATATTAACCGAAAACTTCAAAATTAAGTATTGCTCTGAGGTTATTATATTTACTAAGGGAGGTCCGGTATCTTACTCTGTGCCAATGGTGAGTTTTTGTGATATTCCTTTTTCGGAAGTTAAATACCACATTTCAAATTATGGCCCATATGGCATAGGACTAACTAAAAAATGGGCAGAAAAAAATGGATTAAATCCTGTTTTGTACTTAGATAGAGAGTCTTCATTAGCAAAAAGTTATTGGACAATTTATGATAAATATGTTTTACAAACTAAAAAACGCATGGAAGATTTAAGTCCCGAGGAAAATTCCATATTAGACCTTATGCGATATATGAAGAATTATCAAAGTGATCTAGTAAGAGCAGGGAAAATTACTAAAGACTATAGATTTTCAGATGAAAGGGAATGGAGGTATGTTCCTCCTTTTTCAAAAGATTATTTAATGGTATTATCTCACACTTCTTATGACACAGATGATAAAAGAGTGAATGAAAATAGAAAATTGGAAAAACTGCGACTTAAATTTGAACCAAATGATATTAAATATATTATTATAGAAAAGGACAGTGAAATAAGCGAGTTTCTTGATTTATTAAAGTCATCGAAAGGTAAAAAATATTCATATGATGATGTTGAAAGACTTATGACAAGGATTATGACTACAGAACAGATTGTATCAGATTTTTAAAAGCGCATAACAAAAAAATAAAACCAATAGCGGGTTGAAGAGCAAATTGAACGGGTTGAAGAGCAAATTGAAACTATGGAAATCTTAAAAAGAGCTAAATTGCATAATGAAAAAACAGTACAAATCTAAATCACTACAAGTTTTATTTCGGTCGTTATAATATTTCTTTACCTACTCACAATTTTGCAAACAGTCGAAACGGTTAATTCGATACTTTGAGATTAGAAAGTTTTCGACTCGTAAGTTTACCCTGTAGGGAAGAATGGCCCCAGTTGGATAAAAAAATCCAACCCCAGTTAAATAGAAGAAAGTTTAACGGGGCAGACGGGGTAAACCGTATCGGGGAAACGATCCCGATTTTTCGGGAAGATAAAGTGCTTATTTAAGCTTCCTCGAGTCGTCGTCTCTGGCAACTGCCGGATCCTTATTCATCCTTCGCAGTATGCTACGGAGAACGGACGACTCGAAACAGCACTCAACTCCAAATCGCAAAGATAACAGGGAACTTAATCAATAACGATCCTGAAACCCAGATTTGCATTTCTGAATAATGGACACTTTAATAGAGTAACAACATAATTCCATTTCTGGTTGGCGTTATTAATCATAACATACATTTCATTACATCCTGCACAGGATGCAGAAGAGGGTTCAACGCCACTCATTAGCCACTCGGAAATTCCATCCCGTACTTTTTGAAGGGGAAAGCTGCTATCTTTAAAAACTGAAATACCTGAGAACATATCATCTTTACATTCAACAGAATTATAGAAAGCCACTTGAATCTGCTTCAAGGTTGGCATTTCACACTGCATCCAATTACAAAAAGCATTCGCTTCAAACCAGCGGACATTCGTAACCGGTCCATAAATAAAACTTGATTCAGCTTTTTCCCAAAAAGGATTTTTAGAAAAACTCCATTCAAAAGGTAACGTCATCCTGTATTTAGCCTGATAAATCCACCCTATACTACTTTTCGACATCAAGGCAGGATCTATCATCCAATATTCCTGGAACTCGTAACCATCGGCATTCACAAAAGCCCGAAATTGTTCATTCGTTACTTCAAATTTACTGATGTAAAATTCTTTTGTGGAGACCATCTCGATGATATTTTCCTCTTTTATAACTCCATACGAGCCAGCTTTGAATTTCTCCATTTCGTAATATATCCGATCGTTATAAATCAGTTTAGGAAAGATAATATGGTCATCCAGCATGAAATCCTGCGGTAATTCATCTAATATTATTTGCAATTCATAAAAATCCTTTTTCTCTAAAAAACCAAAATCTCCGGTTACAGATTCAGATTGAATCTCTATAATTTCTTTATCTGATCTTCTAAAACATCCAATTTCTATTTTCATATTCTCAACATAATTTTCGATTTGCCAGGAAATATAAACGCTTTCATTTTGAGTTATTTTTACATTTAATAATATTGGGAATGAAGAAATCTCAATTACCGTAAACAACAAAATAAAAATAACAATTATTGATTTTTTCATGAATAATTTCCTCTTTGAGTATAAAAAAATCTTGCTCTTAAAACGTAAACAAAAAATATAAATTTCTTTAAAGAAATTAATGAATGAGAAAATGACAGTACAAAGAAGTCCTTGTCATTCTCAACTCGATTGGGAATCAATTTCATTTTATTTAGTAGATTCCTCCCGCATTGGCGGGACGGGAATGACAGAAAAAAAGTCGAGAGTGAAAGAACAAAAAGGCACTGATGAAAATCAAAAAAGAAAGAATGACATATCTTTAATAGGATTATGTAGAAGCATTTTCCTTGACGATATTCTTTCCAAAATTCGGTTAAATAAAATATTTTTTTGGAGAAAAAAGCTATGAAAAAATTAGTTTTGTTTATTATCCTGATCACTTCATTTTCCTCGTTACTATTTGGAGATATTTCCTTTGACCAAGCGCTGATCGACACCCAAACCGCAAAAGTTAGATTAGATAAAGAATTTGATGAAGGTTCAAATTATGAATTGAATAATGTCAACCAACAACAAACTGAAAACCTGTTTAAACTCTGTAAAATATGGGGATACGTAAAATATAATCACCCTGAGATAGCTAAAGGAAATATCAATTGGGATTATGAGCTTTTTAGAATTTTACCAGCTATTAATTCAGAAGGCTTTAACATTGAAGTTTATAATTGGATAAAATCAATAGGAAAATTGAATAAAGAAAATAAGGAAAAAGAGAATCTATATGATATTAAGCTCCACCCCAATACTGAATGGATAAACAATGAAAACTTTTTATCCAAAGAACTAAGTGAAGAACTCATCAAAATTAATAATTCTATTAAGGATGAATCAAATTACTATATAGATTTTGTGCAGAATATTGGGCATCCCATTTTTAAGAATGAAAATCCTTATCCCAATATGAAATGGACTGATAGTGGGTATAAACTATTGGCTCTCTTTCGATATTGGAATATGATTGAATATTTCTTTCCTTACAAACATTTAATTGACGAAGACTGGGATAATGTATTAAAAAATTTCATACCAAAAGTTATAGAATGCCAGGATGAATTGTCTTACCAACTGACCATGCTTGAACTCATTGGTGAAATTCAAGATACTCATGCTAATATCTGGCAACAAGAGGTATTATCTCAGTTTTACGGAAAAAATATTGCTCCAATTGAAATTAATTTTATTGAAAATAAAGCGGTAGTCGTTCGCATATCTGAACAACTTGACGGCACCTTAAGAATTAAGATCGGAGATGTCATCACAGAAATAAGTGGAGTGAAAACAGATGAACTTGTTGAGGAGAAAATCAAATATTGTCCAGCTTCAAACTATCCCACACAATTAAGAGATGTTGCAAAAAGATTATTAAGAACTAATGAAGATTTTTTACAAGTAACAATTGAAAATGAGGATACTAATTTTCAAGAAAGAATATCCACAGTAAAAGTCGGTGAGATTAATTTTTGGGAAAAGGAATTGCCATCTCATAAAGAACTGGCTGGGGATATAGGATACATTTATCCTGGAACTCTAAAGAAGGAAGAAGTATATAAAATAATGGAGTCTTTTATCCATAAAAAAGGACTAATAATTGATTTAAGATGCTATCCTTATGATTTTATTGTTTTTAGTTTCGGTAAATATCTAATGCCAAAACCAACCGAGTTTGCAAAATTCACTAACGGAAGCCTTGAAAACCCTGGACAGTTTTCTTTTAGAGAGACCTATAAAGTCGGAGAGAACAACAATGATTATTTTAAAGGTAAGGTAATCATTCTTATAAATGAAACAACTTGGAGCTTAGCCGAATATACAGCAATGGCATTGAGAGTTGCCCCTAAAGCAACGGTTTTAGGAAGCACAACGGCTGGAGCTGATGGAAATTTTTCGACAATAATTTTACCCGGGAATATAAGAACCGGGATTTCCGGTTTAGGAGTTTATTATCCCGATGGAACTGAAACACAGCGAGTTGGTATTATCCCGGATATTGAATTAAAACCAACCATAGAGGGAATACGAAACGGACAGGATGAATTATTAGAGAAGGCAATTGAATTAATTAACGAATAAAAACCGTTACAAAACCATTTGGAAGGTCTGCGACTATTCAGAAGGTTTTTTATAATGTTGTCATTCCCAACTATATTTGTCATTCC
Source organism: Candidatus Cloacimonadota bacterium (assembly GCA_030628755.1). Lineage (GTDB taxonomy): Bacteria > Cloacimonadota > Cloacimonadia > Cloacimonadales > TCS61 > JACNIV01. The sequence goes on from DAOVQH010000007.1 coordinate 11,186, forward strand.
CAACTGTTTACTCCGGCTACTGACGGACGATTGGGAATCAATTTCATTTTATTTAGTGGATTCCTCCCGCATTGGCGGGACGGGAATGACAGAACAATATGGCAGGAATGACAGAACAAAAAGGCATTGATGAAAATCAAAAAAGAAAGAATGACATATCTTTAATAGGATTATGTAGAAGCATTTTCCTTGACGATATTCTCTCCAAAATTCGATTGAATGAAATTCATTTTTGGAGAAAGTAACTATGAAGAAATTTGTTTTATTTATCATTCTAGTCATTTCTTATTCCTTACTTTTTGGAGATATTTCGTTCGACCAAGCGCTAATCGATACACTAACTGCAAAAGCTTTGAAAAACATCGAACCGCTGCCGGAGGATGTTCAAAATATCTACAAATCTTACATTTCAAAATATCCCGATGGCATTATAGCTTATCTTATATCAGCAGAAGGCAGCTCGATCCTGTGGGATGCTAACCCGGAAGATGTGCTTTCCAATTACATCGAACTCAAAAAATTGCTCGAGATGGAAAATTATGATTATTCACCCGAATTCTTTCTCTCATATATAGCAAAGATAACCGCATCGCACGAACAGATATCTCCCTATCGAAAAGTTTTTACCGAAGCGGGATTGCTATATTATGTTACGGAATTTCCTGATGTAGAAGAGCGAATAAGAGAAGTAAACCTTTGGTGCAGAGAGCGGATGACATTCATTTCCACTTCCGGCAGGAACCAAAACCCGACAACTATTCTGCAGAAAAGCAATATTGGCAGATGCGGTGAGATGCAGGTATTTTTTATTTCTGCGTGCAGAACTGTGGGCATTCCTGCCAGACCAGCCTGGACGCCATGGTGGGGACATATGGATAACAACCACGCCTGGACGGAAGTTTTCGTAGATGGAAAGTGGTATTACGTGGGAGCTGCAGAACCGGATTATTATCTTAATTCCACCTGGTTTACGAGTGCAGTGAATAAAGCTCTTCTCGTTCTGGCTCGCAGCACTTTCCCGGACAGTACGGAAGAAGTTGTTTCAAAGTCATCCAGAAATAATTACATAAATTCAACTTCGTTTTACCAGGATACAAGAAAATTGAAGTTCACGGTAGTTGACAGTGCTGGAAATCCTGTTCCCAAAGCTGTAATAAATATTATGGCTTTCAATTTCTCTATGCTGCGCACTCTTCTGGGAATAAAGACTGATAGCACCGGCACCAAAGAGATAACCATCGGGAAAGGTGGTTTCCTGGCAATTGCCCGTAAAGACAGTTTATTCGATTATCAGGTAATCCCTTTTGATGATATATCTAATGAATTCCAGTTTATTTTGGAAGAACGAACATTGGAAAGTGAAGATCTGGTTTTCCAATTTCCTGATGTGAAAACCGAAAGAAAGGAAGAACCGGAATTTTTTAAGGAAAGGAAAAAGCTGATCGTTGAAAGATATAATGAAAAAATAAAGTATTTCCAATCAACGCAAATACCGGAATATGCTCCAAAAGCGGATTCCAACTTTGTGGAGATTTTCGAAAATTGCAGGAATAATAAACAACCTCTTCTTGATTTTATTGTGATCAAACCGGATATCCCGGAAAAATTCTGGGAAAAAATAAGTTCAGTTGACGTGAAATTTTTCTGGGAAGCTTCAGTAACTCAATGGCAGAATCTGTTTGATTTTTATATGGAATTGGAAGATAAAGAGCTGTCTGATACCAAATGGAAAAATCTGCTTGCTCCCAGCATTTTTTATGAAGTTCTGCCGGATATTAGCGTTCCCCAGGAGCTTAAAAAATGGGAAGATATTTCTGCATTGGATGCCATTCCACAGGTTATCGAAGAGATGCATACCCGTTATAAGATCGAAGAAGATTCAGCTTCGGTAGGGCTGCTTTCCCTGGATAAAATGCTGGAAGCTAAATTCCTGCAGGATTATAATTTTAAGACGTTAAGCTGTTACATTCTAAAGGCAAACCACATTCCGGCACAATACACGCGCATTCCTTCCACGATAATGGTGATGGCAGATTCGGTTTGGCAAAATTATAATGTTAAGGAAAATAATTTTGTAAAACCACAGGAAGAAGAAGTTGAATCGCTCGCATTTATCGAATTCAAGCTGGTTGATAAAGACTTCCTGCCGGTAACATTGAACCCCGATAATATTTCCACCACGATCTTCCAGGATGGAAAATTTTATCATAACGATCGCCAGCTCGATTATGATAAAGAGAACAGCATCCTTTCCGGTGAACTGGAAAAAGGAGATTACTACGTTCAGTTAGGCATTCGGGAAAACAGTGAAACTACAAAAGTGAAACTAGTCGCACTTCATATCGATAGACAGGTGGAAATAAAAGAAACACTCATCTTCAAAGATTTTAAACGTGATTGGAAAAAAACGGATAAAAAATATACTGCCTTCCTGGATTCGTTAAGAACCGAAGATGATGCCGATTATGTTATTCTGCTGGGAGATTATGATGATGAACCTGTGCAAAGACTGGCAACCAAAACACGCAGTAAACTTGAAGGACAGAAATTCGTCTGGATCGGGAAAAATGAACCACCGGGAACCGTACTAAATTACATAACATCTGATGAATATGAGAAATTACTGGAAGATAATCCCGAACTGAAACATCGATTAATCACATTCTATTACGATTCGGAAAATGAGAAGTGGATGATGTTCGAGGGAAACTGGGATTTGTTGTATAGATAATCTTACCGCAAAGAACGCTAAGGGCGCAAAGATATTCAAATAATATAGAGTATAAAGACCTTGAAAACGGTTTGCCGTCGGAGGAATTCATTCAAATAAACCTTTTCAACGGTTTGATTTCCGCTTCCGTCAAAAGCTGGACACAATTCGCTGGAATGATAATTATGCTTTTGTTTTATTTAACAATTCTTCGACTTCGTCTTTCAGTTGCACTAAATCGCGGGAGATTATACCCCAAATTATTGTATTATCAACTTTATCATATCCATGAATAACAAAGTTTCTCAAATTAATAATTCTTTTTGCATTTTCGATTTTGATATTTTTATTCAACTTCAATAATTTATTCATCGCTTCACCGATTATTTCAAACTCTCTTTCTACTGCCCTTCGCAATAATTTATTATTACAATAATCGTTGAAATCTCGTTGTTCACCCAGATATTCAAATATTGATTCTGCTGAAACTAAAATATCATATAAATATTTTTTAACATTATCCTTCATAAATTAATTCCCTGTTTTCTTTGATAGACTTAATGAAAAATGGATTACTTAATGAATTTTCAGTTATTAAATCCACATTCCTGTTGAATAATCTTTCAAAAAGATCATGTAAAAGAAAATAATTGTCCGCATATTTTTCTATAGGAATTTTCTTGAACGAGATCAATAAATCAATATCGCTATTCTCTTTGAATTGATCCGATAATATTGAACCAAAAACATACAGCCTTTTAACATCATGCTTTCTGCATATTTCTATTATTTGATTTCTTTTACTTAAAAATAATTTATTCATTTAAGCTTCCTTCTAAAATTCCGTAAATAAATTCTCTTTCAAACGGATTCAAAATTAGAAACACAAAATAAAGAGTCAAAAGAAAAATCAATTTGTGAAAATTCGAGGGTCATTTTTTTTGCAGAATAAGTAAGTAGAGAAGTTATCATTCCCCAACTTCACCCGGTCATTCCCGTGAAAACGGGAATCTAAATGATCAATGGATTCCCAATCAAGTTGGGAATGACAGTGATGTCTTTGTGTTGTCTTGCCCGTTTTCACGGGAATGACAGTTCATTTTTCTTGACGTTTTAAAGCCCAATGCTTTTTTCATTTATTGGAGTGACTTTATGAATCCACTGGAAAATGATATCCAATATCTTAAAGGTGTTGGCGAACATCGTGCCAGGCTTTTGAACAAATTGAATATCTTCTATATCGAAGATTTACTGGAACACTTTCCCCGTGATTATATCAACCGAAAATCTGCAGTTAAAATCAGTAACCTGCAATTTAATCAGCACTGTTCTTTTGTTGGCGAGATTGTCTCTATCGAGAAACGTTATACTTCACCGAAAAAATACCAATTGAATGTCGTAATCTCTGATGGTGAAGATTATCTATTCTGCACCTGGTTTCAGTTCGGGAACTGGTTCATAAAACAATTTGAAGTAGGAAAACAGATCTGGGTCAGTGGTGTCGTTTCCGAATTCAGGGGAAGCCCCCAGATCGTTCACCCGCAGATTGAAATTTTAGACAATACGGATTCCAAACTCGATTTCTGGAAAACACGCTCTATCTTACCAGTTTATCCTCTCACAGAAAGACTCAGCATGAATGTAATGAGAGACTTAATTTATAAAGCTTTTGAATTGTACAATAAAAACATTGAAGAAACCCTGCCAGAATATATTCTTAAAAAATTCAAATTTGAACACCGCAGAATTTCCCTGCAGAAAGTACACTTTTCCCAACACCCGCAAGAAATTAAAAAATTAAAAGAACGTTTTGCTTTTGAAGAACTCTTCTACACCCAGATAATGCTTGCTCGCAGTAAATATAAACATCACAGGGAAAAGTTAGGATATCAATTTGAGTTGAAAAAAACCTATACAACAAAATTAAAGAACTCTCTTACCTTTGAACTCACTTCAGCTCAAAAAAAGGTAATTCGAGAAATAGTTAATGATATGACATCTTCTCGGCAAATGAACCGTTTGCTTCAGGGAGATGTCGGTTCGGGAAAAACTATCGTTACTGTTTTTGCCATGCTTCTGGCATTGGAAAACGGATTTCAATCAGCCTTTATGACCCCAACAGAAATTTTGGCAGAACAACATTTCAGAAACATATCCAACCTGCTAAGTAATCAGCCTAGTATTAAAATCGCTCTTCTAAAAGGTGGAAATTACAAAGGTAAAAAGCAAACTCTGGAACAAATCGCAAATGGAGAAATCAACATTATCATTGGAACACATGCACTAATTCAGAAGGATGTAAAATTTCACAATGTGGGTTTTGTTGCCATAGATGAACAGCACCGCTTTGGTGTTGAACAGCGTGCAGTACTTTCACAGAAAAATAAACATCCTGATTTGATGTATCTTTCTGCTACACCTATTCCCCGTTCGCTTGCACTTACAGTTTATGGTGATCTCGATGTAAGCATCATCGATGAACTCCCACCCCATCGAAAATCAATAAAGACATTCTGGCACAGCTCCCAGCAAAACAACATCGTTTTTGATAAAGTAAGAGAACAATTACTCAAAGGACGACAGGTTTATATTGTCTGTCCACTTATTGAAGAATCTGAGAAAATTGATTTACTCGATGCAGAAACGTTATTCAAATATATTTCAACAAAGATTTATCCGAAATGGAAAAGTTCTTTACTGCACGGTAGAATGAAAACTACTGAAAAAGACAGGATCATGGAAGATTTCAAAAATGGAAAAATAAATATACTTGTTTCCACTACAGTTATTGAAGTTGGAATCGATGTACCAAATGCTACAGTGATGATCATTGAACACGCAGAAAGGTTCGGCTTGAGTCAACTGCACCAGTTGCGTGGAAGGGTGGGACGTGGTTCTGACGAATCATTTTGTTACCTGATTGTACATCCCCCAATCAGTGAAGATGGTAGGGAACGGCTGAACATAATGCTCGAAACAAATGATGGTTTCAAAATTGCAGAGAAGGATCTGGAACTTCGTGGACCTGGCGATTTCTTTGGGACCGAGCAGTCGGGAATGCCCATTTATAAACATGCTAATATCGTCCGGGACCAGGAGCTTCTAAAACAGGCACGGATACTGGCTTTTAATATAATTGAAGAAGATGATGAACTGAAATTAGATAAGAATCAGGCACTTTCAAAAGAGTATTTTTCAAAATATTATAAACGAGAAAAGCTCTTTGAATTTTAATTAGTATTTCTCAAAATATTATATTATATATTATTAAAAACGCTTATAAACCTCTTGACAGAAGAACATTCATTTAAAATTAGTTTTGAAAATTTAGTTTTCTGAATTCCTGGAGGCTTTATGTTCTTAGACAATTTATCCGGTCTTTTTTCCAATGATATTGCTATAGATTTGGGAACTGCAAATACACTTGTTTACCGAAAGGGAGTTGGTATTGTAATTGACGAACCCTCCGTAGTTGCTATCTCAACCTATAATAAGAAAATTATCGCTATTGGTGAAGATGCAAAAGAAATGCTGGGTAAAAATCCAGAGGAAGTAAGAATCATAAAGCCACTCAAGGATGGTGTTATTGCTGATTTCCGAGTAACCGAATTGATGTTGAGAAATCTAATTTTACGTGCTCAGAAAAAACGTCTTTTGATAAAACCGAGAGTTCTTGTCTGTGTACCTTCAGGAATAACAGAAGTGGAAAAACGTGCTGTCCGGGATAGTGCTTTACATGCTGGATCACGCGAAGTCCATCTTGTTTCAGAACCTATCGCTGCTGCTATCGGTGCTGACCTTCCAATACATAGACCTCAGGGTAATCTGGTAATGGATATAGGTGGCGGGACTACAGAAATCGCCATTATTTCACTTTCCCATATTGTAGTACATTGTTCTATCCGGATAGGTGGTGACAAAATGGACGAAGCCATCGTCAGTTACCTCAGGAAACGAAATAATATTTCCGTAGGTATTCAAACTGCTGAAAAAATAAAAATAGGGATCGGTTCTGCTTTTCCTTTAGAAAAAGAACTCAAGATGGAAGTAAGAGGTCGTGATATCATAACTGGCTACCCAATTACAGTTGAAGTAACCTCCGAGGAAATCCGAGATTCTCTTTCTGAAACTGTTACTTCAATTATAGATGCTGTAAAAGGACTATTTGAAAAAACAGCTCCTGAACTTGCTGCTGATATTGCAGAAAGAGGTCTTATTCTCACTGGTGGTGGTGCTCAGCTCAAAGGTATTGATAAAAAAATACAGGAAACTGTTGATCTGCCAGTACATGTAGTTCCAGAACCCTTAATTTGCGTTCTCAAAGGATGTGGACAGATTTTAGATAATCTGAATGATTATAAAGAAGTGTTGCTTAAAAAAATTGAAGACCAAAAGTGAGAAAAAATATTCCCTTTATCATTTACCTACTTCTTGCACTCAGCCTTTTTTTAGGGAATAATGAACAAAGAATAAAAAAAGCAAACTTCCTGAGTCAAACGTTATATTACCCATTTATTAGTTCAATTAACAAAATTGAATCGCTATTTAAAATTAAAGAACAAAATATAATTCTTTCACAACAACTGGCTCAACATACAATCATGATAACAGCCCTGGAGAACAAACTTAGTGAAATTAGAAGTACTCAGATCAAATATGATACCGGAGATTCCGATTTCGTCCTTGCAGATATAATCGGATATGAAGGTAGTTTCATAGAAAGAAACTTTATAATTAACAAAGGTAAGGTAAATAAAATCAAAATCGAGTACCCGGTAATTTCTAATGAAGGAATCGTGGGAAAAGTTATTTCAGTTTCACAAAACTATTCAGTTGTTCTACCTATGAACCATTCAACTTTTAGATTAGGTATAATGTTAAAAAGGAATCATTTACAGGGAATGATGGAATCGGATATCTACGGAAATTCCTACATGACACTCATCAAACTTGGTTCTGATGTAATTCTGGGTGATACAATAGTTACTTCCAATATCTCAACAGTGTTCCCAAAAGGATATCCGGTTGGTGTTGTAACCAAACTTATTGAAGTACCTGATAAAGTTTACATGAACGCCAAGATATCATCTTTTGCTAATCCTGGTAGCCTGGATCAGGTAATCGTTCTATTATATGAGAAAGATAAAAGCTATGAAACAGAACTTGAAGAAAATAACCGTAAATAATAAAAAATACCTGCGGCTGCCAATTAAAACTAAAATCCTGACTCCTGAGGACGATATGCTGGACATCGTTCGTGATAGCATAAAAGACATTATTCAGAAAGACGATATTATTTCAATTAGCGAAAGTCCGCTTGCCATTACACAAGGCAGAGCAATTCCAGTTAAGGATATTAAAGTTGGGTTATTAGCAAAAATACTATGGCGTTTTGTTTCTAAAGTAAAATATGGAATAGGCCTACGAGCACCGACAAGTATGCAATGTGCAATAGATGAAGTTGGAAGTATAAGAATCTTGTGGGCTGCATTTATTGGAGCTCTTGGAAAATTAATAGGAAGAAAAGGTGATTTCTACAGGATTGCTGGAATGCAGGCTGCATTGATCGATGCTGCAACAACATCACCAGTTCCACCTTATGAGAATTGTGTAATCAAAGGTCCAAAAAAACCTGAAAAAGTAGCTCAAGAAATCAAGGATACGCTGGGATATGAATGTGCTGTTATGGATATAAACGATATCGGTGGTTGCTGGATGATCGGTGGGAGTGAAGGGATAAACAAGGATTTCATGGAACAGGTGATGAAGGATAATCCTCAAGGTCAGGGTGATGAACTTACACCAATATGTTTAATTCGTAAAACAACAGATAAATCCGAGAAGGAAAAATGAGAACTTTAAAGTTAATTTTACTTGGAATTTTTATTCTCTATTTTCAAATTATGATAGCCCCCAAATTTTCATTATACAGGATCATACCCAACTTTTTCATTGCGTATTTGATTTTTATCAATATTAATCTGGACTTGAAATTCACACTGCCAATATCATTTTTCCTGGGAATTGCTTTTGACCTTATCCATCCATCTTTATTAGGTTTGAATACACTTTCTTTTCTGATAATTTCATTCCTGGTTAATAAATATCATCGAAATATTAATAAGCAAAGATTCACTATGGTGGCACTCAGTGTTTTTACTCTGAATATAATTCACTACTTCATTTTTGTTATTTATAACCTGCTGGCTACGGAAATTTTACCGAGATTTTTTCTCCTAACTTTATTTGCTATAATTTATAACACCTTATTTTCAAT
>DAOVQH010000141.1 GCA_030628755.1 Candidatus Cloacimonadota bacterium
AAATCATTTTTGCACTCTATTTAATCGTATCCAAATTCTCTTAAAGCGTTTTTCTTTTTTCGCCATCTTGGTTTAATCTTTATTCAGAGATCCAATTTTACTCGTTTCCCCACAATTTTGTGAATTTCCTTTTCAGATGCTAATCGAATAGCTTTTGTTTTTTCGGCTTTTTTCCCGAGTAAAATTGGTTTTTGAGATTTACGTTCCAACGAGATATTAGCTGATATCTCAATTTTATTAGAATACTCTTTGTATTGTTCTATTACAACAGTAGAAGCATAAGGGATTTCATCCTTAAAATTCAGGAAAATTGTTTCACGAATGATTTCCTGTGCAAAGAATCTCATTGGTAAATCAGAAATCTCGTCAGCATTATAGAATGGAGGACTGAAAGGTAGGTATTTTGTTATTGAATCCATAAGTTCGTTGAAATCAGTTTCCTTTAAGATAGAAAAAGGAAAGATCTGATCGAAGTTTTGTGTTTCAAGTTGTTTCAGTTTATTTCCTTTTGTTTTATCATCGACGAGGTCGATTTTATTCAATATTGCTATTTTTGGAACAGTAATCTTTTTAATAAGCTTACATAACTCTTGATCGTAATCAGTAGGATATTTGTGAGCATCAGTTATAAATATGATTACATCGGAATCTTTTAAAGAATTTCGCAGGTATTGAAGCATTTTATTATGGAGTTCATATCTTGCCTTAAGAAATCCCGGAGTATCCAGAAATACGATTTGTTTGTCTTCATCAGTCAGGATACCTTTTATCTGCTGTCTTGTGGTTTGCGGTTTAGGGGTAATTATCGATAATTTCTCACCCAGGAGTTTATTCATTAAAGTGGATTTACCAACATTAGGTTTTCCAACGATTGAAACAAAACCTGCTCTGTAGTCTTTTTTCAAGAATTTCCTCTAAACTTTACAAATATTGTAAATTAAGGTTTCGAGTATGATCTCTTCCTTTGTATTTAGAGATTTCAGATCCACATCAGCCTGTAGAAGCATTGAAAAGACTTTTTTAATTGCTTCTCCTGGGTAGTTGTTTGCATATTTTATATAATCATCTCTATATCTATAAAAAATTTCTGTAAGATGACGGGTTGTTATCTCTGAATCACTAATATTCTTGTTTCTTAAAGCCAGAACTTTCCATATCTGGGAGAAAAAGCGGGTTAACATTGCGATGATAAAAATCGTTATTTTCTTGGGGTCTTCATTTGAAAGAATATTTTCCAGAATGGATAAAGCTTTTGTAAGGTTTCTGTTTCCAATATAGTTTTGAAGTTCAAAGATTGTATTGGTCCTGGATTTTCCGACAGATTCAATAACATCATTTAAAGTTATGTTCCCGGAATTTTTCGTATAAATTATTAGTTTTTCCAGCTCATTAGCTGCAATTAAATAGTCAGTTTCAATGCTATTCGAGAACAGACTTATTGATTCGTTATCCATGTTTATATTTCTTTCCCTCAGTTCTGCTCTTAACCATTTGGCAATATCGTCTGCATTATACGGAGATCTACAATTTATATTAACGGCTTTTTCAGAAATAGTTCTATTTGCAATTATGCGCTCATCATTTTTCTCTGCAGTAAGAATCAGAATTGAGGTTTGTACCGGATTTTCAATATATTTTGCAATCAGATTTTTCTCTGAAGCAATCATTTTATCGAAATTTTTTAGAATCACAAGACGGTGTTTTGCAATGAACGGCATCATTTCCAGTTGCTCTAATACATTAACTGAAAGAGACTCATCTCCGTATATAGTTATAACATCAAATTCTTCTGAACCGGGAGTTTTAAATTTCTCTGTGATTGTTTTTAATACTTTGTCTTTTAGGTAGTCTTCGGGACCATAGATAAGATAAGCTGGATCAGGTTTCTGCTTTCCAAATTCACGTAGGAATTCATAGTGCTGATAAACTTTTTGCTTTTGCATTTTATTCTAATATAAAGAGAATAATGGTAACAATTGAAACCAGCCAACAATAAAAAGCAAAATATTTAAGCTTTTGCTTTCTAACAATAGTAATCAAAAGTGATATTACAAGATAACCGGAAACAAATGCTGCAAGAGCTCCAACAATATAACTTAATAAATATACTTTTTCTAATTCGATAATTTTTGTAATTTTAAGTATATTTGCACCCAGGATAGCAGGAATAGAAAGTAAAAAAGAAAATCTAGCTGCTTCCCTTCTTTCTAAGCCTGTAAAAATTCCAAGTGCTATTGTCGTGCCTGAGCGGGAAATTCCCGGTAAGATCGCAAATGCCTGACCCAATCCAATTAAAATCGATTTACGAACTCCTAATTGGTGAGGTTTCAATCCTCTTGTACTTATTTTATCAGACATAAAAAGAATAATTCCTGTAACAAAAAGTAACATACTGGGTAGGTACAGTAAAGAAAATGTTTTGGTTAATATATCTTCGAAATATAAGCCAATAATTGCTGTGACGGTTGTAGCTACAATTAAATAAAAGAGGGTATTTCTATTATTCAAGTGCTCTGATTCTTTGCTGGAAATTAGAAAAAGAGACTTTAGTAATTTGTAAATGTCTTTTCGGAAGTAAATAAGAACAGCGATCACAGAACCAAAATGCAATACGACCTCGAAACTTATATCAGGTTTGTGAAAATTGAGATAATGCTCAGCCAGCACCAGATGACCTGAACTGCTGACAGGTAGAAATTCTGTTAAACCCTGAATGATACCGAGTATAAAAGCTTTTAAAATGTTCATAGTAAATTATAAAATTTCAGGTAGTGTGGTTTCAAATAATTTCGAGACAGGTACTAATTCAAAATCCAGTTTTTCGATTGTTTTCAAGAACTTTTTCAGGTAATTATAACTTTCTCTGGTTGCGCAGTGGGTAATTACAAGTAATTTATCTCTATTTTTTGATAGTGACTGTAATTGTTTGATTTTTGAATTTAAAGTTTTATTGGACATGTCCGGTGTATCCAGGAAAAGATTTGATTTGAAAGTTGGGACCATCATATTTTTAGCAACTTCATAGGCAATTGAAGATTGTGTTGTTCGGCTATCAATAAAATAGAGGTCGTGCTTTTTAAGTACTTCGAGAACTACCTTCATTATTTCTTCGTCGGTTGTAGTGAGTGAACCCATGTGATTATTTGCTCCTACACAAAGTGGGAATTGTTTGATAAAACGCTCCATTCTTTTTCTTATTTCTTTATCGGAAAGATGTACATAAATAGCGTTTGGTCCGGGATTATTTTTCGGATAACTAATCGGTTCCATGGGAATATGTATCATGGTTTCATGACCTGTTTCAGCAGCCTTTATCATAATTTCTCTGGAAAGGTTCAGATCGGGGAGAATTGAAAAATTGATATTTGGGTTAAGATTACAAAAATCATCAAAGAGTTTGTCGTTTTGGGAGCCAAAATCGTCGATAATTATTGCCAGTTGGGTTTTCCTTTTTAAAACTGGATTTGTTTTAACATAATATAATGTAATAATGTATTTCTGAGAATCTTTTGGATCGAGAAACTCCAAAACTTGCTTATTGCTGTTGTTTTTATCCTTTCCTGAAATGAGTTTTCCACCTACAAGTTCGATTTGACCGGTAATGATTATGTTGGCATAATTCAAATCCATTTCAGATTTATCAACTCCCATGGATGTGTAAATGGTGTAATCTCCAATCTTATTTTTAAAGTACTTATCTGGTATTCCAAGCAACATTTTGGCATGAACAATTGCATCAAAAACTGAAATTTTTTCGTGGATTTCTTTTATTCCAACTTTGCTTTTTTCTTTGTGAGAATTCTTCATCAAATTGGAGATTTTATCGAAATTGAAATAAAGAACAAACAGAATAAATATTGTGAGTAGAAAAATGTATACAAAATTGTGATCCATAGGTTTTTTTCTTTTCTTTCTCTTAGTCATTATTTTCCTTTATATGAAAGAATGTCTATTTTTATGCGTGTTTTGAGTCAAGAAATTTATTAATTCAAATATGTTATGGATGATACTATTCAACCACAAAGACTCCAAGATACAAAGAATAACAAAGTCACTTCCAAGAATTTTTTACTTGTTACGAAAATCTTTTTCGTAACACAAGAATTTGTTTTTTAGTGTTGGGTTTAGAATTTTGTATTTTGAATATTAGAATTTATTTGATATTTGGGTTCGTTATTTGGATTTTCATAAAAAAAGACTGGTCATGTTTCAAACCGGTAAAAAATGGTGGGCGCTGAGGGACTTGAACCCCCGACCACCTGCTTGTAAGGCAGGCGCTCTCCCAACTGAGCTAAGCGCCCTTGCATTTCGGAGAGAGAATTTATGGATTTATTTTCTCTGTCAAACCTTTTTTAAAGAGCATAAATTCTGGTCGGGGCGAGAGGATTCGAACCTCCGACTCCTGGTTCCCAAAACCAGTGCGCTAACCGGACTGCGCTACGCCCCGCACAGGTTGACACCAAAAAAAACAGCAATTCAAAGTCAAGAATTTTCTAGTAGAAGTCAAGATATAAGATAAAGCTAGAAAAAAGAATGAATGCTTTTAATATTTACCTTCAACATAATAGATAATATTTTTTACTTGACTCAAAATAAACAATTATTCAAATCGCTTATGATATTGAGAGCATTTTTTATTTTTCTAATTAAATTCTCCGGAGGATTCAAAACGTCAAATTGAGCACATTCTTTAAATGTTAAGAAGGAGGTGCATTATGAAAAGTATCAAATTAATAATGATACTGATGTTAGTAGTAGTCAATGTCTTTACTCTGTCGGAAGAGCAGGTTTTGAGGCTGAGAGAAGTTGAACATCTGATAATTGCTCCCGAAGAGTTTATCCCGCTGGCAAACCAACTGGCAGATTTCTATTATGATGAATTTGGAATTCAAAGAACCGTAGTTGACCAGCAGGCTATTTTCGATCAGTACAGCGGTGGTAACCCGGATGCTGATGCGATAAAGGCTTATATCGAGGATTTCTTTGATGATCCATCTGCATGGTTAGATTGTTCAGTATTACTGGTGGGAAGTGGAACGGATGATTGGAACACACCGGATGAAAAAAATCGGATCATGGTTTTGGGTGTAACTGACGATAATTTTGTTGAACTGAATGGAGATAATATTCCTGATATTCCCATTGGAAGAATTCCAGCCCAGAATTTGGTACAGCTTGAACTGATGATCAATAGAAATATTCAGTATATTGAGTCACCTGTATTAGGCTGGTGGAGAAATAAAGTACTGCTCGTGGCTGATGATGAATACAAATCAGGGCAATTGGAAGGTTTAACATATAATAGTGGACTAAATCACACTGCTCGTGCTCAGGATGTTGCGGAAGTTTTGAATGATGGAGTCTGGGTAGATAAAGTGCTGGGAATCGAATATGATTTCGATGAATTCGGGCATAAACCTGAAGCAGCGCAGGATTTAATTAATAGGATAAATGAAGGTCGATTGATTTGGTATTATATTGGTCATGGGAATGAGGAACTATTGGGAGATGAATATTATTTCTATGTTTCTCAGCATTTACAGCTACTTCAAAATGCCGAGTATCTTCCGTTATTTATAGCTGCTTCATCTAATGTTGGTTATTTTGATGACCCTGATTTCGATTGTATGGCAGAAATATTTATGACATATAACGAGGGTGGCACAATAGCAACTGTTGCTCCCAGAAGGCCTAGTGATGGACTTTCAAATGCTATTCTACTCAAACACTTCCTGCAAAATATTATAAACAATGGAGATTATCTAGGTTATGGTTTTCTGGAAGCTAAATTGAATTGTAATGCTTCCATTATAAATAGTAGGGTCTATAATCTATTGGGAGATCCACTACTTTTTGTAAATCCACCACAGTCGGATACTTCTATAGTAATTGAAGGAAATCCTGATACATTATTTGTAGGGCAGGAAGTAGAAATAACAGGACAGGTTGAACCAATCACAGGTTTTGAAATTGCTGATATTAAGGTTTTCGAATCGGAATACTATATAAATTATACAAATACTTTAGGAAACCAGACGTATACTGTGGATTATTCGAAATTTGGTGAACCGTTCTTTGAAGATGAAGTGTATGTTTTCGATGGAATTTATACAGTCGACTTTGTCATTCCAGAGGATATTCAATTTGGAGAACACGGAAGGATAATCAGTTATGTATATAGTGAAGTGCAAAACATCGACTATGTAAATTATTACTATCCAATTATCCTGTCTGAACTTCCAAGTTCTACAGAAGACGATATTCTTCCTAGTGGCACAGTTAGAATGTTTAACTATCCAAACCCTTTTAATCCGGCAGTTGCCGGAGCCGGTCGCAGTCCTGCAACAACTATTTTATATTACCTTCCAGAAGACAGTAGAATCGAACTCCTGATTTATAATATAAAAGGGCAAAAAGTTTGTAAACTTGAGTCCGGATTTCGGGAAAAAGGTACTCATAATATTTTATGGAACGGACAGGATGATAATGGTCAGATCGTTGCAGGTGGTGTATATTTTTATAAACTGAAAACAGCATACAAAACGATTTTAAGAAGGATGGTTTTACTGAAATAGTGTCATTTTGCAGGCGATGATGCGCATTATCGCCTGCGTTTTCTCGTTACCATCCGGCAACTGCCGGATGGGAATGTTGTTGATGTTGATAAGGTTACAAAGCCAGTCTCCGTAAACTACGCCCCGACAGGCTGGGGCTTTGTAACCAGATTGA
>DAOVQH010000023.1 GCA_030628755.1 Candidatus Cloacimonadota bacterium
CTTTTCTTTAATACTGCAGGCAACGATTACACTCTCTCCTGGACCGAAACCGAAAAATCCCCCTGCATAGATACCGGTGATCCTGCATCACCTCTTGACCCGGATGGAACCAGAGTAGACATGGGAGCATACTATCTTCACCATGAAATTAAAACCTACGAATTTCCTGATCTGAATACCAATAACGGCTGGATATGGCTGTGTTTTGATGTACTGGATAAAAGAATAGCTTATATATTAGCACAGGTAATGCTCGACCCGATGAAGGATGAAGATATTTTTGACCTAGCTTTATTTAATCAAATAGAAGTACCAAGCAATGAAGAACATGAAATAAATTACTTTGAATACCCACCTCCTGCAGGACATTGGCAAAATGGTGACCATCCTTTTTCCAGCCCACAGGGATACAAATTCCATACTTTTTTAGCGTACAATTTGGAAATATCCGGTTGCAGGTGTGAACCGGAAACTGCCTTTAACTTAATTGCCTACGTTTCACCCGAAGAACCAAAAGAAAATTGGATCGGATATTACCTGAGTAGATCCCAGCATGTTTACGATGCTTTTTATGGTTACCTGGATAATATATATTCCATTCAAACCCAGTTCTGGTCTGTAAGAAGAAACCCCGGAGGTGCCTGGCCTGATGTTTCTTATACTCTCGATCCTGGCGATCTTGTGATTGTTAAGTGTGAGCAAGATATTGAAAATTTTTGCTGGATTCGTCAGAGCCCGATAGATGAATTTGAAATTGAAGAACCTGGAAATTTTTCTTATGAAGAACAGGCTGATTATACCCCGATTTATATGAATCTCAATCCTGAAGACCTGCCAACTGAGATTGGAGCAATTGTAGATGGTGAATGTAAAGGTGCAACTGTGGTTCAGGATACGTCTGCTCAAATTTGTGCTTATATATTAGAAAGCCAGGGTGGCAGTCTGGAATTTGAATTCTATTACGGTGGTAGAGCACAGAATAAAGTGATCAAGGAATACTATGTCTATGACCCTGAAACTATGCAAACTGAAATGACATCTATAAAACTTGGAGACAAAAAAGACTGCTATTATGTTTCTTTCAAAGATGAGCCGGCAAGCAAACCCGAACCTGTCAAACTTGAAGCATCAAATTATCCTAATCCTTTTAATCCGTCAGGAGCAGGACGCAGTCCTGTAACAACGATTTCTTATAGTTTACCTAATGAATCTGAAATATTACTAACCATATATAACATTAAGGGTCAAAAGGTGAAAGAACTCATAAAAGGAACACAACCTGCAGGTAGTTACAATGTATCCTGGGATGGAAAAGATGAATACGGTAAAGACGTTACATCAGGGATCTATTTCTACAAATTGAAAACACAGCAAAATGAAATCATCAGGAAGATGCTGTTGTTGAAATAAAAGCAATACCCCCTCTTTTTCTCCCCCTATTTAGGGGGGGGGTTAGGGGGGTTGTTTTGACGTTGCTAACTTCGACAACTACCGTATTCGCAGGAATTAAAAAGAGTAAAGAAAACGTTGAAGGTTAATTCAGTTGTCATTCCTGTGAAAGCATGTCCTCGAGAAATCGGGGACGGGAATCCATGACTTGAATTTTAAATGGATACCCGATCGTAGTCGGGTATGACAGACAAAGGTGATATTATGAAAAAACTTTTTACTTTATACCCCATTAAACAGCGGTTTCACCTCTTTTGCTTCGCAGGGTTTCACGGGGTAAACTTTTTACTTTTTACTTTGTTCACTTCACTTCTTCTTGCAGAAATTATCGAAGTGAAACAAGACGGCACCGGCAACTTCACCTCCATCCAGGAAGGCATCGATGCATCGACTGACACCGACACAATTCTCGTCTATCCCGGAACATATTACGAAAATATCATCTACAATGGCAAAAACATCACGGTAGCAAGCCTGGAACTAATCACAGGTGATGAAAGCTACATAGATTCGACTATAATAGATGGTTCACAGTTGGAAAGCTGTGTTCGGGTAATAGAACATGAAACTGATGCTAAAATTCAAGGCTTAACCATAAGAAACGGTAGTGGGAATCCTCATAATATTAACTATTATTATGGAGGTGGTATATTAGTTGAAGGACCTTATGCTGACCCTGTTTATTTTAATATCACAAATTGTATTATAACAGAAAATTATGCCAGCGCAGGAGCTGGTATATGTCTGAAAAACGGAATAATTAACTTATCCGGCACTTCAATTAGAAATAATTCTGCTACCGGTTGTGCAGGTGGGATTCATATTTATGATTATTCAGGAATTACGTTCAGTGCTTCAAATTTATGCAGTATTTATGACAATTATGCAGCATTAGGGTGTGATCTATATCTTTACAGCCTTCATATTCCTAATCTTGATGTAATTGTTGATACCTTCACTGTTCAAAATCCTTCTCGTTATTTTGCTCAATATAAATGTCATGCTAATTATAATCCTTATACTTTCGATATACAGCATCACAGCCTAGAACTGGTTAACCATGATATCTATGTTGCAACGGATGGAGATGATACGAACTCAGGGCTATCTCCGGATGAACCTATGAAAACTATAAACCTGGCAATACGAAAGATAGAATCAGATAGTCTAAATCCTAAGACAGTGCATCTTGCTAATGGTATTTATAATGAAAACTTAAATCAACAATTTTTCCCTGTTGGTTGTAAATCAAATATTAATATTATCGGAGAAAGCGAATCTTCTACTATAATAGATAGTGACAATAATTTTACTTACTTCATTTATATTGATTATGGAAAGGAAAATTTTTTAATAAAAAATATTACTCTTGAAAATCTGCATTGTCCATTTTGTGCTATAGGATTTACAGAATGCAGTGATATTACATTTGAAAATATAACTTTAAGAAATATTGTATCAGAAGAATATGGAGCAATGAATGGAGGAACAGCCTGCGAAAATATTACTATGAATAATGTGAAATTTATTAATTGTATGTCATACCATTACAATGCTGGTCTGTTCATTAATGCTTATACCAGGTTTGAAGCAAAAGATTGTGTTTTCAAAGATAATTTTATTGAAGAAGATGCTACTGTTCATGCAGGTATTGTTATGACAAGTTATGGAGAAATTTTTATAGAAAACTGTATATTTGATAATAATACAGTAATTAATACTGCAAATAACATGGGAATATGCACATTTATTAATGGTCATCATAATGATGAAATAGCAAGTGTTTATATCTCAAATTGTTTATTCTCAAATAATACTGCTATTGGTGCAGAATCTATCTTTTGGGTAAACGCACATGAAGGAGCAACTATTTCAAACTGTATATTTGTTAATAATGATGCAGTGTATACTTCCGGTTTTGTAGGAGATGTTATTATGTCAAACATAATAATGTACTACAATGATAGTGATTATGAAATTTTCCTACCGGATATTACACCTTACGTTATTTCTACTTTAGATATCTCTTACTGCAACATACAGGGTGGTCAAGATGCTATTTACAATCAAAATGGAGTTAACATCGTCAACTGGTTGGAAGGTAACATAGACGAAGACCCGCTTTTTTTCGGAACACCAGAGCAATCTTATCTGCTTTCCCCGCTTTCCCCCTGCATAGATACTGGCACACCTGATACAACAGGTCTATATTTACCACCATGGGATTTACTGCATAACTATCGTGTCTGGGACGGAGATGATGATGGAGTTGCAGTCATCGATATGGGATGCTATGAATACGGTGCTCCACCAGTAGCTGGAATAGATGAACCGGTAATTATTCCACCAGATGTCATTCATTTGAGCAACTACCCTAATCCTTTCAATCCTGAGACAAAGATAGTCTTTAATCTCCCCGAATCTGTAAATGTAAAACTTGAGATTTACAACATTAAAGGACAGAAAGTAAAAACCCTGATGGACTGCTATACTTCTCCCGGAGATTATGAACTCATCTGGGATGGGAAAGATAATAACAGGAAACATGTCGCCAGCGGTGTTTATTTGTATCAGCTTCAGGTGGATGGTAAGGCAGTTGCAAGCAGAAAATGTCTATTATTGAAGTAACAATTTCAAGTTTTAAAATCTAATAATGAAAGTAGTGATTGCTGAAACTTAAAATAAAAAATTGGTTAATTATCTTTAATGTTATGTTTTTTATTGGTTTTATTGTTTATCTTTTAGTTTCTTTATCTTCCACCTGTTTCAGGATTTTTTCCAGTTCTTCAGATGAAAATTTTGGTCTTCCTGTTTTTTCATCTATTGGTGAGTTTTTTAACAATGTTAATATTTTTTGTCCTTCTTCTGAATCTGAAGCAATTTTTATCAGTTTTTTTGGTTTTGTAGGAGGTGTAATAATCTTTAAATGATTTTTTGAATCAACAAAAAATTCAATATAAAAAGAATCTCCAATATCTTCTTTATTCTTATAAATTACCCAAACTTTATATACTGAATCAATTAAATCAATATCGTAATCCAGGATATTTTTGATTTCATAAGAAGGATTATAATGCTTTAAATCCACTTCTGAAAAATAATAATACATTTTTTCTAACGTGTTGTTTTCTAAATTTTCCTTAAAACGCTGTAGAAATTTTAATATAACATCATTTAACTGTGGAGTTACTATTTTCTTTGTACCAATAATTCCAAGTCTTCTAAAGGTTTCTGCTTTTAATTTTCTTTTGATTCGTGATATTTGTTTTCGCAAAGCTGGATATGAACCATTGATAACATTATGCATTTCTTTAATGTTCTCGTTACATTGAAAAAAGTAAAGAATGATTTTCAATTCCTGGTCATTCAATGCCTTAAAAGATTCTTGAAATGCTTCTTTTAGTGATTCATCATGTTCATGGCTATTTAGTATATCAAGCTCTTGAATAAGGTTTTCCCTATATGAGCTCTTTTGTTGGTTTTCCTTCTGTTTTAAATAGAAATATTTTTTACAGTAATTCTTTGCTGTGTTGATGATCCAGCCTTTTGCATTATTGTTCTTAGTTTTGTCGAAAGAGAGAAGAAATAAACTTATAGTCTGGGAAGCTATATCATTAGCTGCTTCAAAGTTTCCTATGCGATATAGTGCATAATTAAATGCCAGCTTCTGATATTCTGTTAACTTTTTATCATTAAATTTCATATTTTAATGAAAAACCTTTATTTTATAATTATAAGTATTTTTGATGATTTACTACCGTCAAGAAATAATTAAAAAAAATCAAAAAAAATATATTTTTTTTGAGTGGTGTCGTCACACTTCTGCATTTTTTGGGATATGTATATAGAGGAGGAAAAGATGAAAAAGAAATTTTTAATGTTCTTATTAAGTATCTTTGTTTTTGTAACAATCGGTTCAGCACTTACCCTGGACGACCTGGATATTACTGACAAGATGACGGTAGAGGAATATCTGATTGAACATTTCGAAGATATTACACAAATTAATGTTGAAGAATTGGAAGGAGAAGAATATGAAATTATTTTTGAGAGCAATGAATACATCATTATTGTAGTTGATGGTACTATTTACATTATTCTCAAGTAAAGGATTTCAATAATGAAAAAGCTCTATGAAGACCAGAAATATTTCATCATTATAATCGATGGTGAGATTTATATCATCAAGAAGTAAGGGTCAAATTATAGGGGAGAATGAGTTAAATTTCCGGGGAAACAACATCCCCGGATTGTATCGTTAATTGAGGGGATAAAACCCTGCTAAATAGGGAAATTAAGATGGCAAATATTTTAATTACTGAAGATGAAAAGATTATTGCGGAGGATTTAAAGCTAACTTTACAAAGTTTTGGGCATAAAATTTCTGCTATCTGTCCTTCTGGTGAAGAAGCGGTAGTAAAAGCGAGAGAATTACATCCTGATATTATCCTGATGGATATCAAGCTGGAAGGAGATATAGATGGTATAGAAGCAGCTAAAAGCATCCGCAAATATCTAAATACTCCAATTGTGTTCTGTACAGCTTATGCTGAAAATAGTACTTTGGAAAAGGTATCTTGTATTAATTCCTATGCATATTTAACAAAACCCTTTAATGATTCAGAACTCCTATTCATTATAAACAAAATACTGAATAACACAAAAATAGATCAAACCAGAGTTGCAAAAACCGGCAGAGATTCAAAAAACCCATTCAAGTTTATCACACATGAAATGATTCCCCAGATAGCGAAATAAAATATATTGTGATGTGTATTTCCAAGGGGAAGATATAGTAGATTATTTCCCTGAATACCAGTGGTGATACGGCTTCGCTTCTAAAGATAGAAATATGACAAATTTGCATAGGCAATATCATATAACAACATTGTTTCTTACAAGATAGATAGCTTCGCCGTTATTCGGTGATAGAAAGAGATTTCGTATGAGAAGGGAATTATGTTGTTTATAGTAACAAAAATATTTGATGGAGATACATTCGAGATAAATCCAGAATGGAACTGGAATGACGACACCGGAAAAGTAATTGGATTAAAAAGTTATAATTCTCCTGTACTGGGTCAAGAATGCTATAAAGAAGCAAAAGAAAGATTGGAACAACTCATACTAAATAAACAGGTTGATCTACGAAACCCGGTGAATCTCTCTACCGGTCGCCTGCTCTGCGATGTATTTGTAGACGGCAAGGATGTACAGGAACACCTGGGAAGTGAAATAGAAGAATAAATCATCTGTTTTTTAACCTTGCTCCCAAGTTTTTCTTGGGAACAGTCAATTGGTTACAAAGCTGGAGCTTTGTAACCAGAAGTAATTATAAAAGGAAGAGAATATTTTGCAAAATCTCTTAAAGTTGGGGAAGAATAAATTCGTTTGACAAAGAATTTGTATATAATGAAGTAACTATATAAATTTAAAATGGAGACAATTATGAAATTTTCGAATATATATTTTATACTACTAGTGATTATGATTTGCAGTTGTGAGGTAGATAATGAATACATTCCTGTTTACCAAGATGCGATCTACATTATGGATGCTAACGGAAGTAATAAACAGAAAGTAATCGAAGTTGATGGATGTTGCAATGTGCAGTTTATTCCTGATTCTGATAAGCTACTTTATATGCTCAATAGAACAGATGGATCTAATATGGGAAGTTTGTATACTGTAAATACTGACGGTTCGGAAATAACACAAATTAGTAGTGAATTAAAAATAAGAAGAGATTTACCATCAATATCTGATGATGGAATCAAAATCGTGTTCTGGGTTTTCGATGATTCTCGTGACTATGCTATCTATGATCTCTATATGGTAGATCCAATGGGAATAGAAATTACAAATCTCACACAGACGGATAACATGAGCGAGATTGATGCTACTTTTATCCAATATCAAGACCAGGAATACCTGCTATATGTTACATATTTTACCGAGAATGAAATAAACTACAGTACAATTAACATGATGAATACAACAACTTTTGAAATCGATACACTTTATGTAGAGGAAATTGAAGGTGATCATGGTTTTAGAAAAACTATCTACGATAATGTAAATGACATCTTGTTTACAATTTTTAATTATTATTCTGTTTTAGAATATAGTTCGCTTGAAAATGGTGAAAGTATATTTGTGTCAGATTGCCTATTAAGAACGATGAGTTTATCAATTATGTATAATCAATTACTTTTTAACTCCATTTCAATAATGAAATATGACTATTCCTTAAATCAAACTAATGAATTAGTAGATGGTTATAGGTATCAAGTATTTCAAGATAAAGTTATTTACTGTACATACTCACACTCTAATGATGGAGATATATATTCAATTAAACTGGATGGTTCAAACAACACATTTCTATCAGAAGATGGTTTTTATCCAAGGTTTTCGAAAGATGGTTCCCGGATAGTTTATATCGGGAGATATGTTACAAATCCAAAAAGAAATTTAATAACAAATTAAGGAGAAAAAATAATGAAAAAGCATATATTAGTACTGGCAATTGTAACTTACACAGTAAGTATATTTGCTCAAATTGGAACTCATATTACAAGTGATAGGTTACCAGATTTAGAGGAAGCTTGGTGGAATTCTACTGAGATGGTTTTACCATGGCAAAATGCAGGTTGTTTGAAACAACTTCAAGCTGAAGGTGGATTTGAAGTTACTATGTATATTGATGTAATTCAAGATTTGCCAGGTGTGAATTTATCACAAGAAATAACGGATAAGATGGATGACAATCCAACTGAATCTATCCTTTTCTATTTCCAACCGGGTGAGTATAATTTTACTGAAACAATTGAGATAAATCGTGATAATGTAGTTTTCAAAGGAGCGGGAGCAGATGAGACTACGTTGAAATATATGAAAAATTGGTATATATCTATTGATGCTTCATGCCAGCGATTTGATTTTTTCCTGATTGACGATAGTGATCATATCGGTATTGAAGACCTAAAATTAGAGGTTCGTGAACCTATTGCTGTAGGATACCCTCTCAATGAAAATTATGATGGTATGTTTGTGAAGTACATAAATAGTAACAATTGTTGGTTAGAAGGTGTTCATGCATACAAAGCACAAAGACATCATGTATATATTCTAAATAGCCACCATGTTGAAATCAGGGGTTGTTACTTTAATAATATATATAAATATAACAGTGGTGGAAATGGTTATGGTATCCAGGTTATGGGACCTGATACAAAATATTGCTTAATTGAGAATAATATATTTAGAAAATTTAGACATGCATATGTTCTTAATGATGAAGCTCACTATAATGTTTTCGGATATAATTATGAAAGAGATGCCAAAGAATATTCTGCTGTACTCTTTGATTACATCGAAGGTCAAATTTGTTTCCATGGTTATGGTAACTGGTACAGTTCAATAGGACCGAAATATAACTTATGTGAAGGCAATATTGTAGGTTTTATTGAAATTGATGATGCAAATAATACAAATGGTGAATTTAATCTTGTTTTTCGTAATAAATCATATGATTTTGGAATTCAAGTTGAACACGAGAACGATGATCAAAATATTGTTAATAATTATCTAGTGGCTACTGGTCTCGATGAAACACTTGCTGGATATCCATGGATTGTTCATGGAAACAATCATTTAAAGAAGAATAATAAAGCAAGAAATTTTTGGGGTTCCGATTGGCATGATTATTCACCTGAATACTGGGATGATTATTCTTATTATTATGAATCACAACCTGAATTTATTCCTGATGAACAATGGCCATATCATCCTACAAATTCTGACCCAACAGGAGACAATAATGACAATCCAGCCAAGGACCGCTGGGATGCAGGTGGAGTTTATACTGTACCTGCCGGATCGTCTAATATAACGACTAATTGCTATGTCTCAGGTCATGTGAATATTGGTAATTCAGGAGTTGAATTCATACCATTAAATGGTCAATGTAGTAGTACAACTTGTAATGGAAGTGGTGATTATGAAATAACTATTCACGAGGGTGAATTTGGATGGTTTGATATTATTTATTCTCACAATGGTTACTATCCCATTACAATTCATGATGTATGGATAAACGCTCCTAATTATTCAAGGTACTTAACCCTTGAGGATGTTACTTTATATCCCATATCTAATAATTTCGTCATGGTTTCTTTAGATCAACAAGATCCTCAATCTTTTCACAACATCAAGGATGCTGTGAGTTATTTACAGATTAATGGAGGAGGTACAGTTTATGTGTTACCAGGGATTTATACAGGTAGCAAGAATAAAAATATTAACTGGATCACTTGGGATTATGTGAATCATGAAGAAATTCATATAAAAATTAAAGGGTTACCTACCTCGTCAGAACAATGTATCATTGATTGTGAAGGAGGTGGAATTGCCTTTCTCTTTGATGATGATGATGACCCTATGAGTGGTTTTTTTCCTTATAACAATTATGATGGTGTTGAAAATCTTACAATCCAAAACGCACATCAGGGCATTGTGATTGAAAATGGCTCACCGGTAATAAGGAATAATATAATTGAAAATTGTGAAACCTATATGTCGTATGATGATTTCTTAGGGGTAGGAATAAGTTGTAAGAGCTCAGCAACAATTGAAGACAATATTATTCAAAACAATATGGGTAAATGGTGGGGAAATATGCCTAGTAGTACCTATGGTGGAGGAATTTATATTGAGAATAATAGTGAGAGTCCAGCAATTATTCGTGGAAACACAATATTCAATAATTGTGCTAGACATGGTGGAGCTATTTATTGTACTGGTGATGGTGATATCATAATTGATGATAATTGGATAGAAGGAAATTATCTTATACAAGCTGAAGCAGCTACATACTCAATTGGGGATGGCATAGGCATATACTGTTATAACTGTAATAGTATTGAAATTACTAATAATATCGTTGTTAATAATAATAACATGGTTAACATAAGAGAAGCTTTGCTTATTGAAAATTGTAGTAATATCAATATCAGAAATAACACCATAGTTAATAATTCACCAATGAAAGGTATAAAATTAATCAACAACCTGAATTGTTCAATAAATAATTCTATTATTATGAATAATGGAAAAGGTATTCATATACAAAGTGGTCAACCAGATGAGATAACTATAACATATAGTTGTGTTTATGGAAACACTGTCTATAATTATTCTTCTTTATTAACTTTAGGTGTTGGTTGCTTTGAAGAAGATCCTGAAATTAACTTGGGGGGTGATAATCCAACCTACCAACCTATTTGGAATGTAGATGGACGCAGTCCCTGCATAGACACCGGCGACCCTGCTTCACCTCTTGACCCAGATGGAACTCAATCTGATATTGGTGCAGTAAAAGCTGTTTCTCACGACTTTCACCTGACAACTGCACAACATGACCGCTGCCGTTACCGCTCCTTACCGGTTTTAGATAGAATTTATAGCGAAGGTTTTGTAACAGTTTATGTTTGCTCTCCTGTAGAAGAACAGACTGATTACTTCTATATTTTCGATCAAGATAGACATTTTCAAGAATGGGATGGCGAAGATTGGTCAGGAAATCAGTTAGAAACTTTAGATTCTGTTAAAGGCTATAAACTCAATACAACCAGTGATGTAGAGATTCCCACATCAGGCATAACATTACCGGATAATACACGTGTATATCTTGATACAGGTAGAAACTGGGTTGGCTATTTCGTAAAAGAATCAATGACCATAGATGAAGCATTTGCAGAGATCTGGGATCACGTAGAATCAGTTATTAGTGAAGATTGGGCATGGCACAGCCCCGGTATACCTCCTGAACGCTGCGTTCTTATTTACGGTAAGATGTATATTGTATACGTGGATGAAGCATGTGATTTCGTATACGGAGAAGGAACTCCTGTTCCTCCCAAAGAAAGGGAAATGACAGAAGGTTTCTATTATGTAGAAACCCCTGAATATTCTCCTATTAATATCGAAAGTCTGGATGATCCTACTGTTCTGGAAGTAGGAGTATTCCTTGATGGAGAATGTATCGGAGCAAACCAGGTGGAAGAATTTCCTCTTCAAATCTTAGCTTTCACACCGGAAGGCGGTCGCGGTTCAGGAGAGATCACCTTTGAATTCTACTATGGAGGAAGAAGTTACAAACCTGTAAATGATTATAAAGTTCTTAATGAAGAAACAGGTCAATATGTTAATTCAAAGATAGAACTTCGTCCCTACGAATTCACAACCATCTGCTTTGGTAATCATCCAACTCCTGCAAAGTTCACCCTTTCCGGAAATTATCCCAATCCGTTCAATCCGTCAGGTGCCGGACGCAGTCCGACTACTACTATCAGCTATTCGATTCCGTCGGATGGAAATGTTGAACTAATTATCTATAATATCAAAGGTCAGAAAGTAAAAACGCTTGTTAAAGGAACACAACCGGCAGGTGTTTACAATGTAACCTGGAATGGAAAAGATAAAAATGACAGGTCAGTATCGAGCGGTGTGTATTTCTATAAACTAAGGTCATCAGGAAAGACCGCAGTTAAGAAGATGCTCCTCTTACGCTAATCCGTCCTCCAAAGTCAGGCATCAGGCAGACGCCTGACGGAGGGTGGAAGCTACAGAGGACAAGTGCTTTTGAAATAAAAGCAATACCCTCTCTTTTTCTCCCCCTATTTAGGGGGAGTTAGTGGGGGTTGATAAAACTCGAGTCGGGTTCATTAAACATAGTTCTTTAAATAATTAATTCGTGTCTTTCTGAGGAAATCTTCTTGCTTTTCTCACGAAGAATCTATTTTATATTAGACTCTTCCACCTTTGTTAGATTTCAGCGAGACTCTTCGTCGAATGCCTTTGTAAGAATTCCTCAGAGAGACAAAGGATTGGAGAAAAAAATGAAAGATAATATTACATCATTCCTTATTGTTTGCTTTTATTCGTTTTGCCTGCCTTGGTGCATACCGGGGTCGTTGCTAAATGCTGCAACCTGGCACGTGAAACAAGACGGCACAGGCGACTTCACCACCGTCCAGGAAGGGATCAATGCTTCTGCTAATAGTGATACTGTTCTGGTTTATCCCGGAACATACTTTGAAAATATAGATTTTATAGGAAAAGACATTACAGTTGCCAGCCTTCTTCTTACCACTGGAAATGAAAGCTACATAGACAGCACCATCATTGATGGAGATAATCAAGGAAGCGTGGTTACTTTTGAAAATGATGAAACGAATGATGCTGTTTTGATGGGATTCACTTTACAAAATGGTTCTGGTTATGATGTATCTCAATATACGAATGTAGGAGGAGGTATCTTTATAAACTTTTCGTCTCCATCATTAAAATATCTAATGATAAAGAACAATAGTGCTGGATCTGGTGGCGGTATCTTATTTTCTTCGACAGATGCTTATCTTGAAGCAGTCACAATAAAAGAGAACCATGCATATAAAAGCGGAGGTGGAATATTAATATTGCGATTAGCTCCTTATCCAACAAATTCAAATATTTATTTTGATTCGACGGACAAATGTAATATTTATAATAACTCAGCAGGAAGGTGTTCGGAGATTTATATTGCAGAGAACCATACACCGGTAATTAATATTATTGTTGATACATTAACCATACTGGAACCGGATTTGAATTTTGTTTCCCAGTTTCCCAATATTAACCTGGATATCGAGCATGCCTGGCTTCAACAGGTGGAACACGATCTTTATGTAAGCCCTAATGGAGATGACAATAACAGTGGTATTTCTGCAGATGAACCTCTGAGAACCATTCAATGGGCATTAACAAAAATAAAAGCAGACAGTCTGAATCCCAGGAATATTTACTTAGCAGAAGGAATATATTCTCCTGAATCTAATGATGAGAAGTTTGCCCTGAATATGAGGGTTTATGTAAGTATTATCGGAGCTGGTGTTGAAGAAACTATTTTTGAAGAACCAATTGGAAAAGCAGCATTTATATATGGCTGGTATGATGATTTTATCAAATTATCATCATTTACAGCAAGAAATAGAACCGGAGATTATATAACAAAATCTCCAATAAATTTATCGTTTTCAAGTTCTGAATTGTCAAATATCCTTATTGAAAATTGTGACTGCATGAATGCATCAGCAATTGGGAGTACTGAAAACATTGTAATAACGGACGTGAAAATCATTAATAATAAAGGAATGGGAGCAGTTGTGTGTGGAAGTTATTCTTATCAAGAAATTACTGCTAAACTTAACAATGTTATATTTATTGGAAATGATCAATATGAACCATCTTGTGGAGGAGGAGCACTCTCGGTTTCATGTCGCAAATATGTTAGTTTAAAAAATTGTTTGTTTGCAAAAAATCATGCTTATGATAATATGTGGCCACAAGCTAATATATATCTGCTTGAAAATGATACAGTGGATTTTTTCAATAATATTGTTTATAATAATTCCAGTAATGGTGGAGCAATCTCTCTTGGACAAGGCGGAACAATAAATATTGAAAACAGCATAATATCCGGTAATAGTTCTCCATATTTATTTCTAGCAAGTCGAGGAGATGAACCTACTTATGTAAATGTATCACACAGTCTAATCCAGGGTGGAACAGATCCTTCGATATTAAATTTTGCAGGTCCGGAACCTTATGGGGTAGAATTCATTTGGGGAGAAGGCATAATAGATAGTATTCCACAATTTCTGGGTGGAGATGAATATGATCCGCTTTATTACCAGCTAACAGAGCTTTCCCCCTGCATCGACACAGGCACACCCGATACAACCGGTTTATATTTACCACCGTGGGATCTACTGCACAATCACCGTGTCTGGGATGGAGATGGGAATGGAGTTGCAATTATAGATATGGGCTGCTATGAGTTCGGAGCAGAGCCGTATGTGGAAGCTACACAATACCAAATACCCAACACCCAGTATCATTTAACCAACTATCCTAATCCGTTCAATCCGTCAGGTGCCGGACGCAGCCCTGCCACAACAATCAAATTCAACCTGATAGAATCAGGAGATGCAAGACTTCTAATCTACAATATTAAAGGTCAAAAGGTCAAAACCCTGATGGATTGTTACATGAGCCCTGGTCGTAGCGAAATGATCTGGAACGGGAAAGATGATTCCGGAAAACCGGTTGGTTCTGGTGTTTATTTTTATCAGTTGCAGGTGGATGGTAAGTCTATTGCAAGTAAGAAGTGCCTGATGTTGAAGTAACTGGAATGACGACACCGGGAAAGTAATTGGATTAAAAAGTTATGATTCTCCTGTAATAGGTCAAGCAGGCTATAAAGAAGCAAAAGAAAGATTGGAACAACTCATACTAAATAAACAGGTTGATCTACGCAACCCGGTAAATCTTAGCAC
>DAOVQH010000224.1 GCA_030628755.1 Candidatus Cloacimonadota bacterium
GACGGTTGAACGAACAAGGAAAAGGTTAACCTCATGTTTCTAAAATGACACCGTCATGGTGTCATATCAATTATATCTCGTTTATATCTATCAACTGAATTTTACTCGTTGAAGAAGATTTTATCTTTTTCGGTGTGAACTCTTGGAGAAGGCATAATTGCTCCTTCTAAAAGTTATCTTTAATAATCAGACCAGGATGGTCTGTCACAAACATTTCATTCAACCGAGACGGTTGAACGAACAAGGAAAAGGTTAACCTCATGTTTCTAAAATGACACCGTCATGGTGTCATATCAATCATATCTCATCTAAATCTATTAATTGAATTTTGCTTGCTGAAGAATATTTCCAATCTTCCGGATAGTTTACATATCCTTTTCTAACCGGATTTTCAATAATATATTGAGCTTTTTGAAGGAAGAATTTTTCTGATTCTATCAATTCCGGAAAATTCTTTGGCTTCCAGATATGAAAACCATCATCTTTGTGAAATAATTCTAAAAGTTATCTTTAACAATCAGACCAGGATGGTCTGTCACAAACATTCCACTCAACCGGGACGGTTGAGCGAACGAGATAAAGGCTAAATTGCTTTTTTATGTAACATACATAGAATCTACTTTATTTTTCTTTTGTAAGAATTCAATCTGTTCCTCTAATGTTTTGAAATCAGAAAGGTCTATTTCTTCAAACTCTTCCTGTGATGTATTTGTGGTAATCATCATATTTTGAACCATTTCATCCATATTATCTTTCGGTACTTCAGGAGACTTCATAATCGAGCTCTTTTGCGGAACACCATCTACAATCTTGAAATTATAACTAACCATTTCCAACATTCCATTGGTTTTTTCTTTAGTCAGGATCCTGTATTCAAAATTATTCTCTCGTCCAGCAAAGGGACGAAAGATGTAGATTTTATACATTCGTTCACCTTTGTTGATTCGCATTAGATATGGATCATAATCAAGTTTTTGTTTTTTCAGTTTCTCATTTTTATTTTGCTTTTTCATTTTTCTCCTTTCTCCTTTATTCTCGTTGGTTCAACCGTCTCGGTTGAACGAACGATGTGTTTCCACTCTTTTTACTCAACTGTTATTTTATCAACTTTAATATTTTATTTGATTTTCCTTATGTTATCTTTAACAATCAGACCAGGATGGTCTGCTATAAACATTCCACTCAACCGGGACGGTTGAGCGAACGAAGTTACTCTAGTTGTTTCAATCGTCTCGGTTGAACCTTATGTTTCTAAATGATACCATTTTGTTGGTTCAGCCGTCTCGGTTGAGCGAACGATGCGTTTCCCCTCTTTTTATCTAACTACTATTTTATCAACTTTAATATCTTATTCGATTTTTCTATGAATGCTTGCAGTTCCTTTCCTGTAAACCGTTTTTGCTCGAGTAATGCCAGTTCATGAATATATTTCACCAGGAGTCCAACTTTTTCTTTTTCTGAGTTATCATAGAATTTAAGAATCTTTTTGATAGTTTCGTTTTCAGGATTTACTACGAGTGTATGGTTTTTGAGCATATCAGTTTCTCGAGTATGATAGAGGTAGTTCATTTCCTGGAAACGTCGCATAAATTCGTTGAATACAATCATAGCTGGAATATTCTTTGATTTTAAGTATTTGATTTCAGTTTTAATTTCAAAGTATGTTTTATCCAGTATTTCATTAAAAGCTTTATTACCCAATTTTTTCCGGGCTTCGGGTGTAATATCATAAGGTTTGATATAAGTAAAATCATCTTTGGTGCGGATAAATGGAGCTAAAATGGAAATCGATTCAGGATAATTTTTGATGAATCCCGCATAATTATCTTTATTGAAACTGGCTTCGATATTATCGTTCAAAGTCTGGTTGAATATCTCCTTTATTCTTTCTGAAATAGTTCTGTTTTTAGCATCAACGACTTCCGTTTTATCTTTATCAATCAGACTCTCATTGATTTCCGAATCGATACGTACAAATGTCACATCACGGTTTTTCCCTTCGATATTCTGAAAAAAGTGGTTATCCAGGATAGAAGATGAGAATATAACTTCAATTCCCTGCTCCGTCATCATATCCAGATAAGTCACTTGAGTATCCTCGCTCTGTGCATAATAGATCTTCTGTGGTTTATCTTTCGATTTGTTTCTATCACGATATTCCTGTACCGTTACAAAATCATCCTGAGTTGATTTGAAGATAACATTATCTCTCATAGCTTCATTGAATTTCTCATCAGTAAGGATGCCGTATTTTATGAAATGGTTAATATCTTCCCAGAAACTTTCATATTTTTTTCGGTCATTCTTGAAAATATCCTTCAGACTATCTGCAACTTTCTTGATGATAAACTGTGAAATCTTTTTGACCTGTTTATCCTGTTGTAAAAAGCTCCTGGAAACGTTTAATGGAATCTCAGGAATATCAATTCCACCACGCAGTAAAAGCAGGAATTCGGGAATAATACCTTTCAGATCATCTGCAACAAATACATTGTTACAAAAAAGTTTTACCTTCCCAATATTGATATCTATCTGGTCTCTGATTTTGGGAAAATAGAGAATCCCTTTCAAATTAAATGGGAAATCAACATTAAGGTGTATCCAGAAAAGTGGATCATTAAAATCGTGGAATAGTTTCTTGTAAAATTCTTTATATTCGCTTTCAGAAACATCCTTGGGTTTTCGCAGCCATAAAGCTTCTTTCTGATTTACAACTTCCTTATTGAATTCAATTGAAAAAGGAGTGAAATTACTGTATTTCTCGATCAGTTCTTTAATCTTGTGATCTTCAAGGTATTCAAGGTTGTCTTTATTAAAATAAACAGTAACTGTTGTTCCTACTTTTTTACGTTTCCCTTCATCAATTTTGAATTCAATATCACCCTCACATTCCCAGAAAGTTGGTTTGGAATTCGTTTTGTAGGAAAGTGAATCTATCGTAACTTTATCAGCCACCATAAAGGTCGAATAAAATCCAAGACCGAATTGTCCGATTAAATTGGCTTGCTTGTCTTTGAATTTTTCAACAAAATCCTCTGCTCCTGAAAAAGCAATCTGGTTGATATATTTTTTAATCTCAGAAGCAGTCATTCCTATCCCATAATCAATAACTTCAAGTGCCCTTTTCTTCTTATTTATCTTTACTTCAACCTTTAGCTCTTTCTCGTCTAAATCCGGTTTAATAGCTTTCATTTTATTCATAGCATCAACTGCATTGGATATTAATTCCCGGAGAAAAATATCATGCTCAGAATAGAGCCATTTTTTGATTATGGGAAAAATATTATCAGTGTGGATCGAAAGTTTACCGGTTTTTCCGGTAGATTTTGTTACTGCCATAATAATCTCCTTGTCCCGGCGTATCTGACCACTCACGAGTGGTACAGAGAAGCCGGACTTTTATATAATTTTATGAGATAAAATAATTTGAACTGTTTGTTTGTCAAAACATTTTTAGCACTCCCAAAAGAAGAGTGCTTATAAATTGTTTCATTCATTTAAGTTCAGCTAATATCTTTTCTGCGGTTTTCCTGCCAATTCCTTTGATATGCATCATATTTTCAACAGATGACTTCTTTAAATTCTTTACTGAACCAAATTCCTTCAGAAGTAAAAACCTGGTTGATATTCCTACTCCCTTTATTTTATCGAGTTCACTTTGCAGGGTTCTTTTACCCCGTTTTTTCCTGTGAAAAGTAATAGCAAATCGGTGTGCTTCATCCCGAAGATTTATTAAAATTCTCAAAGCAGAAGAAGAACGAGGAAGAATTATAGATTGCTGATTTCCAGGTACATATACTTCTTCCAGTCTTTTAGCCAGAGAGATCATTTCTATCCCTGATATTTTCATACCATCTAAAATTTTATAGGCAGAGCTTAGTTGCCCCTTTCCCCCATCTATAACAATTAAATCAGGTTTTTCCTGCTCATCGATTTTTCTCAGGTAACGCTGCATGGTCTCTGCAAGACAGGCAAAATCATCCTGCCCCTTCACAGTTTTAATTATAAAATGCCTGTAATTTTTCTTTTTGGGTTTTCCGTTTTCAAAAAACACAAGAGACGAAACTGTATCCGAACCCTGAATTGTAGATATATCCAGACATATCATTTTTCGAGGAAGTTTCTTCAAGCTCAGCTTGTCTTTTAATTCTTTTATGGGATAAATTGTTCTGTTACTTTTTCGTAAATATTTTAGTTTTTGCTCTTCCAGGTAATTGAATGCATTTTCTCTGGCAATTTTAATAAGAATTTTCTTTTCTCCTCTTTGAGGAATAACGAGTTTATTCTTTAGCCAGCGATTTATAGTCTCATAATCATTCGGTTTAATCTGTAATAAAATTCTAAAAGGTAAATTTTCGATTTTCTGGAAATAATACTGCTTCAGGAAAGCTCCCATCTGTTCGGATAATCTGCTTCCTTCAACGTTATCAAGAGAATAAATTTCTTTGTTCAAAAGCTTTCCTGAAAGGATTTTTAAAATCGCTACTGCTGCCTGTTTATCTTCTCTGTAAATTCCAATTACATCTCGATTTCTTTCATCAGTAAAATACATATTTCGGGCACGATTCAGTTTTTGAATATCTTCGATTCTATCTCTTATTTTGGCAGCTTCTTCAAAATGCATTTGCTCAGATTTCTCCTTCATTTCAATATGAAGATTATCTACAAC
>DAOVQH010000296.1 GCA_030628755.1 Candidatus Cloacimonadota bacterium
ACTCTTATGAGTTTACCATTTCCCCAGAATTTTACTGGAAATCAGCAGGTTTATCTCCTCCTGTTTTCGCATCAATTCATAGTGCCTGTTATTGAAGGAGAGCTGAGCGTTCTGAAAGTCAATCTTCGATCTATCCAGGTCCAGCAGGCTGATCATTCCCAGCCTGTATTGTTCCTGCGCCATATTGAGGTTATCTTCTGCTAATTTCAGTTTGTCTGTGTACAGCTCTCGTGAACGTTTTAAAGTTTCCAGGTCATTATTAAGATTTTTTAGATCATTCTTGTAGTTTCTTTCACTATTTTCAAGGTCAAGTTTAAGCATTTTTAAATTCCGTTTTGATCTTGAAAAAGATTCACGTTTTTCCAACAGATTAAAAATATCATAACTAGCGTTTAAAGATAAAGTACGGGTTTTATCGTAATCATCGAATTCATAGATACCATCATAGCTGTCATAATTGAACGTATAAGAAATTGATAAACTCGGCAGGAAATCCACTCCGGATTGGAAAAGTCTGATCTTGCTGCTTTTGATGGAGTTCTTTTTTCTTATAAGAGTATAATTCTCTATAAATTCGTAAATTTCTTTGCTGATAATAAATTCCGGTTCCAGAAAATCAAATCCTTCATCTTCTATATCGAGATATGAGAATAGATCTTTTCTTTGTCTGGACAGGCTGTTCTCAGCTTCATTCACAGCAATTTCATAATCGATCAAGGAAATTTCACTTTGTTTGAGTTCCAGAAGAGATTTCTCACCTGCATCAAATTGAACTTTTATCTGGTTATGAATCTTTTCCTGGAGTTTCAGGTTTTCCTGCTGGATATCTAATGTCTTTTGTGCTTCCAATACGTAAAGATAGCTTGAGAATATTATGTAAGCTATCTGTTTTCTGGTATCTTTCAAAGATAATTCTGAGTTCTTTTTATCCAGGAGAGAAGTATGGATGTTATAATAACTGGGCTCATTCAAAAAGAAGCTTTTACTCACAGTGAATGATGCAGATTCAGACCACTCTCCATTATTGTAGATTTTGCTTTTACCGGTATTTGCTGTAATAGTTGGTAAAACTCCTATAAAGCTGCTTCTGAGGTAACTTCTGGAATTTTGATAATTAACAGTTTCCTGCTGTATATCATAAGATTTTTCCAGCCCGATCTCGATCAGGTTTTCAAGGATGTATTCTGCAGCATAACTAATTAAAGGAAAAACAAGTATTAAAAGACCAATTAATATAGATATTCTTTTCATTATAACTCCTTAAAAATTTTCTTAACAACAGAAATATTCTGTATTTATTATGCAATAGATTTTTTTCTGTACATTATCGGGATTTTTTCATCATCCGGTGCACCGATCTGGATTAGTTCCCAATCTTTATCGTAATCTTTTATTGCAGTGATAAAATAAAGCTTTCTAACCATCCTAACCCGTTTAATCCGTCATGTGCCGGACGCAGTCCTGCTACAACCATATATTTCTCATTAAACACCAGTCTTCGCCAAGGCTTCGCCGGGCAGGCCGAGAACACCGAAGACACCGAAATAATTATTTACAATATCAGAAAGTTAAAACTTTAGTTGATAAAAAACTGGAGACAGGTGAGCATTGTATTACCTGGGACGGTCTTGATGAGAATGGCAAAAGAGTAGGTTCAGGAATTTGCCTCTATCAGCTTCAGGTGAATGGTAAAGCTGTTGCAAGTAAGAAGTGCCTGATGTTAAAGTAATAAGAAACTGAAACTTGAGTTAAGTTGGCTTAAACCAATCTTGACTTAAGTTCAGAGGGGACAAATCTTTAGAATCTTTTATCGTCAATCGCTATTCAACAAAACCTTTCCGCTACGCAATGCCCACACGATGCCGCATGGCATTGTCGTAACGAGCGGGTGAAATGTATGTTGTTGAAGTAAAATAATTGCTGGTTCAATTATGTTAATTGAACCACATGTTTTGGAGTATATTTGTAAAAATCCAACGTATGGTTCAGGTTACACCGTGTCCGGCTTTGACGGAAACCTGAACCAGCAGAATAATCATTCGAAAGGTTTATTCTTCTTCGCTGAATTTCTCCACCTGAAAGATGTATATTTCTGTATCAGTATCGAGATAAGCATCTTTGGGTAAACCGGCTTTGTGAGCGCACAAACTTTCTAAAAATGTTTTTCTGTCCCAACCGGTATCAGTGGCGACTTGAGGTAGATATACTCCGCTGCTGTAACCTTTTTTAATCCAGACGCCATCAATTCCCATCCTGATTTTTTCATGGTCATAAATTCTCTGCATGGGGGAGAGAACAGAAATTTCAATTGTGATGTCTTTGAGTTCATCTTTTTTTACCTGTGGAAAACGGTGGTCCTGGAAAGCAGCAGATACAGCCATTTCCACTACTGCTCTATAAAGTGGCATTTTGGCATGCATATGCCCGATACAACCACGCAGGTTTCCATTTTTATTCAAAGTAACAAAAACCGCTCTATCTTCCATCAATTCAGGATTCTCCGGTTCCTCGGGAGTTAATACATCATGACTCTCAAGAAAGTGTATTATACTTTTCCTGGCTAAATCCAGAAGATACTTTTTATCAGCTTCATTCATAGTTCCTTCCTCTTTATTTTTGGGTGTATTTGGAAAAACAATGGAGCAATATCCCACTACTCTCCTGGTATCTCCGGTCACATCTCCGGAATTTGCATATTTTAAAAGAATTCCTTTATCATGCTCAAAATGTTCCATTACTTTTATGAACGGATAGAGAGCAAAATATCCGCATAATTCGCAGTTTCCATTGAAGATCTCTTCGTTGAGTTTATCCCATTTTTTTTCGAGTATTAGGTCGATTGTGTGTCCATCCATATTGGAAGCAGTTTGGTAATCATGGAAATGTGACATATCTGTGCTATTTATAAAGAGCAGTTTTTTATTGGATTCTTCAGCAATTGAGATCAGGTTTTCTGCCAGTTTATCCAGGAGTTTAAGATTACTGGTAGAAGTTAGGATAAGCACCACTCTGAAATCCTTAAGTATATACTGCAGGAATGGTAATTGTGCTTCCAGGCTGTGTTCTGGCTCGTGTATCTCTTCGGCGAAAACAAATTTCCTGTTAGCTGAGATAATCTTTTCAGAAATCTCTTTATCGATAGGGATATTTCCCAGGGGAGTTTGGCAGAAATCACCATTATAAATGCTTACAACTCCTTTGCGAAAATGATGACTCGGTCCTAATAAAATGACAGTATCATACTGTTTACCTTCTAACAAAGAAAATCCATAAGCAGCAACTCCA
>DAOVQH010000166.1 GCA_030628755.1 Candidatus Cloacimonadota bacterium
ATCGGTAAATGCAAAAAACCTTTCCGAACTCTGCTGGCTGAGCCATGAGTTGATGTTTGTGATGAAGTTATAATAATAATTTTTCGAATCCCAGAGTTGCCATTTCCAGAGGTTGTGAAATGTGAATTGTAGAACTTTACCTTTCTCAAATTCAGTATACAAAATTGCCGGACTCCTCTCTTCATTTTCTAATTGCGCCAGAATCTTAGCCTGTACCTTTGGTTTAACATAATAATAAGTAACAGGTGGAATATTCTCACTTGCTGTCTTGTCTTTGAAATAGAAAGTTTCATATTGTTTACTCTCTTCTGTGAAATAAAGTGTGGATTCATAGGTTGAACTTATCCTGGAAGCAGCAGCAGGCAATATTTCTGTTAATTCCCTAATCGGTTTACCAATAACGAAAAGTCCGCCACCACTTTTTACAAATTTCCTGATAATTTTTGTTTCTTCAGAAGAAAAATTAAGGGTATTATTGTTAATCAGAATCAGTACAACTGTTTGCTCGATTTCCTTTTGCAATTTCACTCTTTTTCTGACTTTTTTCAGTACCTGCTCCTTAATCAGGAATACATGTTCCCAGTGCGGATTCCGGCTTATAGAGTTGATAATAAATTTAATATCCCAGTTTAATTTATCCGATATAATAAGGATTTTGGAACGTTCATCAAGAACCTGGATTGCTCCCGGGAATTTGTTATTTGCGACATTAATTTCATTCGTGGAATCTGATTTTATTATAACTTCAAAAGGTTGTAGACCTGTTTGTTCGAAAGATTTTTCAAATATAATTTGCTGGAAATTTCCAGACTTAAAGTCCACTTTTTTTATTTGAGCAGGTTTGTTGTTAATTATAAGTTCAACGTTAGCTTTACCTGAAAAATTATTGGAATTCAGATTAACCTTTATTGGCGTTAAATCTCCGCGGTAAGTAGTTTTATTGTATTTCAGTTTTGAAATTCCAAGGTCAAACTCGGTAATTTTAAAATCGGGGTTAAATGTGAAAATCGGTAAATTTATATCTTCCAGGATTTTCAGATTGTCATCTTTGAACCAGCCATCTGATAAAAGAAAAACTCCACTGACATTATCCAGATCAATTCGTTTTGATATTTCCAGCATGGATTTAGAGAAATTCGTTGAAGTTTGATTTCCTTCCAAACCATCTGCAAAATCAAATTGTTTCAGGCTATATTTTTTTAGTTCTTTTTCGATAATTTCTCTGAACTCATCCAATGCTTCAATTTTGCTGATGTTTCCACTTTTCTGTACCATGCTGTCAGAAATATCTTCCAAAATAATGATCTCTGGTTTTCTGAGTATATTTTGAATAAAATAAATGATAGGATTAAAAAGTAAGACCAGTACCATAATAATTGCCACTGACCTGAGGAAAATTAGTAAATATCTCCTCCAACCTGATATTTGAGGAACAGATTTTTTATAGAAAAATATTATTAGTATTATTGCGATAATTATTGGAATCAATATCATAATTTACCAATATTCTTGAGCAGGTTGTTCTGTGAATAAAAAATTATCTTTATCCAGATCATTACCAATAATCATAGGTATTTTATCTAAATTCAATTGGGTTTTTAAGGAGTTTAGCATTCGGGAATTGAAACCTTTGAACAGGGAGATGTGTGCAACGGAAATCATTAATGTTCTATTTTCAAAGTTGTCTATGATTTTTTTCAGAAGGATTTCACCTCTAACCAGTTCACCGAAAGATTGATGATAAGGACCTGCTACAATGTTTCTGTCGTCTATATCGGAATGAAGACCGACTTTGATAACCTTGATCTTGTGACCCTCAAATTGCTGGATCATTTCGGAAACGATCTTTATAGCATCATTTAATTCTAATGGATGGAATTTACCTTTTAGATACCATTTTTCCAGTTCTGTACTTGCAAGTATAATTGTAGGATATATTCTCACGAAATCCGGATTAATATCGATTGTTGTTTGTATAGTTTGTTTTAATGTCTTTTTTGAGAATTTCGGAAGTCCTGGCATTAATTGAACACCCAGTTTGAATTTGAATTCCTGAATAAGATAACATGCCTGGATTGCAATATTCGAATTATAACCACGCTTGGAAGCTTTCAATACTTCATCATTGAAACTTTGTATTCCCAGTTCAACGGTTTTAACGTTATTTTGTTTACAAAAAGAGAGAATATCTTGATTGATAGAGTCAGGTCGGGTAGAGATTCTAATCCCTGAGATTTTGTTTTTGAACAAGTTTACTGAATCAAAAAATTCCTGCTGTTTCTTTTTACTGAGATTGGTAAAGGTTCCTCCAAAAAAAGCAACTTCTTTCTCATTATCCGGATTGTTATTACAAAATTTTTCAATTCTATTTTTGATGTCTTCCTGATAGGGAATTTTACTTTTGGTTATTAATTGCTGATTGCAATAAACACACTTGAAAGGACAACCAAGGTGGGGGATAAAAATTGGTAGAATTGTCACAATTTTAACTTGTGGCAGATTTCCTTTGCTGCGTTTTGTTGAGCTTCTTTTTTATTACTACCTTTTCCGTAACCAAATATTTCCTGATTTATATTTACTTCTACGGTAAAAACTTTTTCGTGCTCAGGACCCTCTTCCCTAATAATTTTATATTCGGGAATCTTTTGATATTTTG
Source organism: Candidatus Cloacimonadota bacterium (assembly GCA_030628755.1). Lineage (GTDB taxonomy): Bacteria > Cloacimonadota > Cloacimonadia > Cloacimonadales > TCS61 > JACNIV01. The sequence goes on from DAOVQH010000166.1 coordinate 2,657, forward strand.
ATTGGGTGAATTCCTGTAATTTACTTTTATAATCGATGAGTTCTTCTCTTTTGATGAGTTTATTAGCATCTTTCAGAACGAATTTTTTCAAAAACGATCTTACATTTTCCAGGTTGCCATCAAGATAGATGGCGCAGATAACGGATTCCATAGCATCAGCAAGAATAGAATCCAAGCCACCGTTGTGAACTGATTCTGTACTTAGTTGTATGAAGTTGTTCAAGTCGATTTCCTTTGCCTTTAGAGCCAGCATTTTCTTTGAAACTATCTTGGATTTTAATTTAGAGAGTTCACCTTCATTATAATTTGGGTATTTCAGGAATAATTCTTCAGATACAACCAAACCTAAAATCGAATCGCCCAGAAATTCCATTCTTTCAAAAATAGAGCTTTTACTGTGACTTGAAGGTAATGATGTATGAGATAGAGCAGCATTTAATAAAGAAGGATTTTTAAAATGGTATTTTATTTTATCCTGGAATACTTCCAGACGGGGTATTTCTTCTTTTTTATGGGTTAATTGTGAGAATAAATTTTTAAATTTTTTTTTCAAAATGAAAAACAAGGCATCCGGCAAATGCCGGATTACCTTTATTTACTGAATTTTCTAAAGATGATTACTCCATTATGTCCACCAAAACCGAGAGAGTTACTCAATGCTATATTTACATTGTAATCAATAGATTTATTTGGAACGTAATCCAGGTCACATTCAGGATCAGGATTTTCTTGGTTAATGGTTGGGTGGATTTTTCCGGTTTCTATGGACTTGATACTTGCAATCGCTTCGATACCAGCAGCAGCACCAAGCATATGACCGACCATTGATTTTGTGGAACTGATCTTAAGCTTGTAAGCATAATCACCAAAAACAGTTTTAAGAGCTGCTGTTTCGTTTTTATCATTTAATGGCGTTGACGTTCCATGAGCATTAATATAATCTACTTCTTCCGGTCTAAGTCCGGCATCATCAATTGCCATTTTCATTGCTCTGGCTCCACCTTCGCCATTTTCAGCAGGAGCAGTAATATGAAATGCATCGCAAGTGGCTCCGTACCCTACTATTTCAGCGTAAATCTTAGCACCCCTTTTGAGGGCATGTTCCATTTCTTCCAGAACAAGAACACCAGCACCTTCTGCCATAATGAAACCGTCACGTTCCTTATCAAAGGGACGACTGGCTTTCTGCGGTTCATCGTTTCTTGTACTAAGAGCTCTCATAGCACAGAATCCGCCAACAGATAGAGAAGTAACTGATGCCTCAGTACCTCCACACAACATGATATCAGCATCACCATATTGAATAGAACGGTATGATGTTCCGAGAGCATGATTGGCAGAAGCGCATGCAGATGCAATGTTGAAGTTAATCCCTCTAAATTTGAATTCAATAGCTACTTCTGCAGAGGCTATATTGGCTATCATCTTGGGGATGAAAAAAGGACTGATTCTTTTTGGGCCGGATTTGAACATTTTATAGGTTTCGCTTTCAAAAGTTTCCATTCCTCCAATACCGGATGCAACTATAACACCAGCGCTGTCATGGTTAAATTCGGTATTTAAGAGTCCGGAATCGTTTATCGCCTGTTTAGAAGCGATCAGTGCATATATGGCGAACCGATCTAATCTCTTAAGCCTTTTGCGATCAAAGTATTCATCTGTGTCCAGGTTCTTTACTTCTCCTGCAATTCTACTGGAATATTCCTCTGTTATCTCAAAATTCTTAATATGATCTATTCCTGATTTTCCTGCTAACAGCTTTTCCCAGGTTTCGTCAACTGTATTTGCAACACCATTTAAAGTGCCTAAACCGGTTATTACAACTCTTCGACTATCCATAAAAACCCCTTGATATTGTTTTTTGATAATATTAGGTGGAGCTAAATATTTAGCTCCACCATAATAATAATTATTAACCTAATTTTGTTTTAAGATACTCGATAGCTTTTCCAACAGTGGTAAGTTTTTCAGCTTCTTCGTCAGCAATATCGATATCAAATTCTTCTTCGAATTTCATGATAAGCTCAACTGTGTCGAGAGAATCTGCCCCTAAATCTTCGATGAAGTTAGCTTCTGGAGTAACTTCACTTTCTTCTACACCTAATTCTTCAACAATAATTTCTTTAACTTTTGCCAAAATGTCCATAATTTCCTCCTATATTTTATCTCTTATATTTTATTACATTACTAGGCCACCATCGACCTGAATAGTTTGACCTGTTATATAATTAGCTTCATCAGAAGCTAAAAATATACATAGATTTGCAATATCTTTTGGTAAACCCATGCGTGAAAGTGGAATTGCTGCTGTATATTTGTCAATAACTTCTTTTGGTAATTTTGCTGTCATATCCGTTTGAATAAATCCTGGAGCGATTGCGTTAACTCGAATATTTCGGGAAGAGAATTCTTTTGCAGTTGATTTGGTTAAGGCAATTATTCCACCTTTGGAAGCAGCGTAATTTGCCTGCCCCGCATTACCCATAATTCCAATAATAGAAGTGATATTGATGATAACACCAAACTTCTGCTTCAGCATGTAACGACAGACTTTTTGAGTACAGTTGAATGTTCCTTTGAGGTTTACATTGATCACATCATCCCAGTCAGATTCTTTCATTTTCATTATGAGACCATCTTTGGTTATACCAGCATTGTTTACCAAAATATCTATTTTTTCAAACTTCTTGTGAATTTCTTTGAAAACATTGCTTATAAATTCGGAATCAGTAACATCAGCAACGAAACCAATAGCTCTTAATCCAGCATCATCGATTTTTTGAACAGCATTATTAACATCTTCCTGATTCAAGTCCAGGATAACTGCAGTAGCACCGTTTTGAGCAAAAGCTTCAGCTATAGCAAAGCCAATTCCTCTGGCAGAACCGGTTACAACAGCAATCTTATCTTCAAATCCTTTCATAAAGACCTCAGTTCTTCTTTTATATTATTAAAAGTTTCTATTGTGTCTATACTTATAACTTTTAGATTTCTGTCAATTTTCTTAAACATACCTGCAAGAACTTTTTTAGGTCCGAATTCTAAAAAGAGGTCGATTCCATAATTAATCATATATTTCACGGATTCTACCCAGAGAACCGGTGATGTAACCTGGTCAGAGAGATTTTTCCTGATAGTTTCAGGATCGGTCGCAGGTTTTGCATTTACATTAGCGATTACAGGAATATCAGTTTGAGCAAAATTGATTTTTTTCATTTCTTCAGCAAGCCAGATTCCAGCTTTTTCTATAAGAGGAGAATGGAAGGGACC
>DAOVQH010000054.1 GCA_030628755.1 Candidatus Cloacimonadota bacterium
TAAACTTGCAGGAGCAGAACTCACTCTTGATAACACTTTAACAATTAACGGAACCTTAACTCTAAAAAACGGATTTCTCGGAAATGGTTCGGAACAAGGTTCGTTTAATGGAAACCCCGGTAAAAGAATAAAGTTTACCCGCCCTCTTTTTGGCGGGATTAATGATAAAAGTATTTTTACTTCTTCCAGAACAGGAAAATTTGCTCCGGAAAGAACAGATACTTTCTCTACGGAAACTCCTTTATCAAAAAGGATAAAATATATAAATCAAAGAGCATCTTCCGAAATATCAACTTTGAGAAACACTAAATATCTGAGTGATCCGTTGAACCGTCTCGGCACTCTAATTTTTGGAAATGAAGCAGCAATTATCCGCGAGAATGGCTCGCTGACTTTCATTCCCACATTCGGGGATTCCATTGACCTGTTTTACAATGTGTCTGTTACAACAGGATATGAAATTCCAACTACAACTTCAATCCTGAAAAACATGACCATAAATATTTCCAGCGGAACTATAACTCTAAGTCAAGATGCTACAGTTAATGACACTTTAAAGATTCTTGAAGGTAGTCTGAGTACTGATGCTAACACAATGACAATGGGAACTTCAGCAGTCGTAGATGCAGAACCTTCCGATATTACAGGTAATATTATTGGAGAACCTTATTATGTGGGAACTGGAGCTTACACAAATTCCGAATTAGGAGTATCATTATCTGCTGGTAATAATATCGGTAATTTTTCGGTTCTGCTTTTCATTCGTCCGGTTACAATCGGTTCTAATGAAGGAATCCTGCGTAGATGGCGTCTGGATTCGGATATTCCGCCTTCCGGCAGGGATATGACGATCTTGTGGTCCTCCGATGCTGATAATGGTAAAGACCTTTCCAATCTGCAGGTTTTCAGAAGCCCCAATGAAGGTTTAACCTGGTATCATATAGGCGGACCCGTAGATATATCAGGAGCAGGAGACCCGCGGTCTATAGTGATTTCTGATTTGGATTCTTTTTCCGATTGGACTGTAGATGAACCGGAATTCTCTATTTCCCCGGAAACAATAGATTTTGGAACTGTTGCTGTAAATGCCATATTAACCGAGCAATTTACAATAACAAATGAGTCAACAAGCATAATATACGGTTATATTAATACACCAACCTGTTATACTATCGAAGAAGCAACAGATGAAGTTATGCGAAGAAATTCAAACAGAAGAAATGTAAATGAAAATAATCCCGAAATAAAAAGATCAGCGAGGAAAGGTGATATCGAACCTGATGTTTATCGAGATGACAATGAATCCAGAAACTTGATTTATTACAATATTACTGCAGGCAGTGATAAGACGTTTAATCTTACTTTTTCTCCCACATCCAACACCCAATATAATGGAAATGTTTACATAAGACGTTATAATAGTACAGGGAACCCCAGCAAGTATCTTCCTGTTACCGGTACAGGAACATATCCACCAGATATCGATATTGTCCCTGATAGTCTTTATGCAACCCTATACCAGGATTCTACTGCTACCCAGAGCTTAAACATTGCTAATAATGGTGAGATCGACCTGGTATATTCTGCAAGTGTATTTTACCCGGGTGGAGATAGAGACCAGCTTATAGTTTCTCCACAAGGAAGCGATTATTGGACAGGAACATGCACCAGTTCAGCCAAAACAGATGCAAGTGAAGTTAGAGGATATAATATAGAGGATGGCTGGATGAAATTCGATATAAGCTCCATTCCGGATGCAGCAATTATTACTTCTGTCGAATTTCATGGATATGTCAATGATACATATTATCCCTACTGGAGTATTACACCTGTTTCTAATGATCCTGTTATTACGGGGGCAGAAATATTACATGCTGATATTGTAGCAGAAGCATATTATGGTTATTATTTATACAGATATGAAAGCGGTAGTTATTCTACCGGATGGAAAGGACATACTCTGGTAGGAACCGCAGCTACAGATATCCAAATTTCATTATCACAAGATTGGTTTGCAATTGGTATTGTAAGCAGAATTAGTAATCCAACGCATTACATAAACTTCGACGGCTGGCATCAGTCACATCCCCCCTACCTGGTTGTGAATTATACGCTCAGTTCATCATATAGCTGGCTTAGTTTAGATGGTGGAGCAAGCGTAAATGGAACAGTTATTTCTGGAACTCCGGATAACATTTCAGTCGGATTCGATGCTTCCGGTCTGACAGATGATACTTACACTGCCGATATCATCGTTACCAGCAATGATCCTGACGAATCCACAAATAATATTCCTATAACTTTGAACGTCAGCACACCGGGGATTTCCGTATCAACAACGAATATCGATTTCGGAAACGTGGAAGTCGGTCAGGACAGCACAGTTCAGTTTTACCTAGAAAATACCGGTACTGCAACCCTGGATGGAACTATTACTACACCCACAGCTTACTCGGTTGCAGAAGTAACAGATGAGCGAACAGACAGCAGGAAAAACATTAGAATATCTGAGAGATTTCAAACCGATTCCCGTAATGTTTTATCATACTCGATTTCCGGAAGTTCCACGACCTATTTTAATTTAACTTTCACGCCGCCTTCTGCTACCACATACAGCGGAAATGTAGTTATTACTCATAATGCTCCAGGAGATGATGAGACTATTGCTGTTAATGGTAACGGAATAACCACTCCTGATCCCCCTTCAAATGTAACAATCTCAGTCAGTGGTTCAGATATTATATTAACCTGGGATGTAGTTCCGTATGCTAATAGCTATAAGATTTATCGTTCTACAAACCCGTATGAAACAGATTGGGGAACTCCGATATATATTGTTGGAACTCCCAGTTTTGAAGACACAGGAGCTGCTTCTGAAGCAAAATATTTCTATTACATCACAGCAGATACGGATGATGTTCCGGTAGATATAATGAAGTGATTTATGAAAATATAAGAAAATGGAGATTTTGAGTCATCTCTCTTTTTGAAACTGTTAATTATACCTAAATATAAAGTTCGTACAAGAAATACATAAATGTTTAATCCGGCTCAGAAGAAGCCAACCCGTCATTTTTAGAAGTATATTATAGAGATACTTCGCAAGATTTGCTTACTTTGAATGGTTTAAATAGAGTCAGTGAAACAGTGAATTGCGGATCTCCTGATAATATAAATGTCTATTTTACTTCATCTTTTCGAAAGAGTTTAAAACTACATTTTCCAAATTATCTTCCATTTGAGGTCTTTTAGATTCAATATGATTTCGCTATCTAATCAAGAAAATGTACTGAAAGTCTTTTTTAATTTGACATAAATAATTAAAGAAAGCAAGTTCGTCTTTGGATTAACAAGGCATTAATAAAAATGTGTTATTCTGGTGATATTAGATTGGAAAAGGAAATATTGAAAGTTAAGAAAATGAGAATATCTATATGCGAAATCCACGACAATTGTCGTATACACCCCCAGATTCGGGGGTGTCCACGACAAATTACGGGGGCACATACATTGGACACATACATTAAGCGAAATTCAATTATAAAATAAAAGGAGTGAGATATGAAAAACAGAATTTTAATTAGCCTTGCAGTAATAATTATACTGCTTGCAGGTTGTTCTTCTTCGACAGATGTTGAGAAAATTAAAAAAGTAACCGTTACAAGTGGTGGTGAACCTTATGATGTTGAATTATCAAGAAGTGTAGTATTACCAATAAATTTGAATGATGCAATCTTTATTATGGAAGAATGTTACGAGCCTTACAATGCATCATTAGGTGAACCTGAATTAAATGATGAAAATTGGATTTTTTATTGGTCACCTGAAGTTCCTGATTTTCAAATAATAGTAAATAAAAATAACGGAAATGTAACGATTAGTGAATTTGGATAGAGATTAAAAATAGCATAAAAAAATATCAACAGCTTAAATTTAGATATAAGAAATTCTCAAAAAAGTTGTTCTTTAAAAGCAAAAAAGTGGAATCGCAAAAACAAAAGAGGGTTGCGAAAATTTTAAGATTTTAGTGAAAAAGAAAAACGAAGAATCTGCAAAAAAGTAATTCTTCTAAAAATTTCTAAGAACTAATTTCAAAATCAACGGAAACGAAATTTTCAGTTTATCTGTTTAAAAAATTGTTTCGGTAAATTAAAAAAATCGAAACGTTTTAAAAAAGAAAAAAGAATATTTTCAATTTTTAGTTTTTAATGTTTTTGCAATCTTAAAAAACAGACTTCGGTTTTAATTTGGGTTCTTCAACAAAAAAGTTTTCGGTAAAAAAACAGTGTTTTCAAAATCAAAATTTATGCAGAAATCTTAATGAAAAAAGCGAAAGCAAAAAGAAATTTGCTGTAAAAGTAAGTTTTTGTCATAAGTTTTGTTTGCGTTTCTCGGGCTGGGTTGTTGTTCGATTGAATGATTTTTCAGTCGTAAAATCTAAAAAAAACGGTTGAGCGTTTTGTAAATTTGTGGTTTGTTCGGGTTGGGTACCCGTTTGAAAAATAATTAAATCACCCAACAAGCAACTATTAAAAAAATTGGAGGAAAAATGAAAAGTAATAATCAAAAAGTGTACTTATTATTTGTATTTGCTATTTGGATTTATCCCATATTTGCTCAATTTTCTGATGGTTCAGGCACTATGGAAGATCCATGGCAAATAGCAACTGCTGAACACCTGAATAACATCAGAGACTATATAGGGGTAGTGAATTCAGACAAATATTTTATTCAAATCGCTGACATAAATTTAGGTGAACCACCATGGAATGTAGATTCTGGTTGGGATCCTATAGGAGATTCAAATACCAGATTCCAAGGACAATACGATGGTGATAATCATTCTATCACAAATTTAACTATCAATAAACCAGAAATTGACTATATTGGAATTTTTGGTCATACTCAAAATGCTGAAATATCTAACATCAATTTACCTGGAATAAATATCATCGGTGGAAAGTATGTCGGTGGATTAGTTGGAATAAATCAATTATCAAATATAGAAAATGTACATACTGCAGGAACATTAGAATCTACAAATACATCATTTTCCTTAATTGGTGGTATTGTAGGAAGAAATGACTGGGATGCATCAATCTATACGAGTTCATCAAATTGTACAATTTATGCAGCAGGAGACTATGCCGGTGGTATTGCTGGTGAAAATAACGATAGTTACATTGCCAGCTCTTCTGCAACAGGAAGTGTTACAGGTGAATCATATGTTGGAGGATTTATTGGTAGTAACTTTGGGTTTTGTACGATCTACGATTGTTATGCTATAGGTAACGTAGTTGGTTTAGATCAATGGGGTTTTGTGGGCGGATTGATTGGCGAAAACAGTCATGGTAGTTCTGTTACAAATAGTTATGCCACTGGAAATGTTGAGGGAACCAGATATGTTGGAGGACTCGTTGGCGCAAATTTTGTTACTAGCTCAATTCTTAATTGTTACTCTATTGGTAGTGTTATCGGAACAAGTTTTTATGGAGGATTACTAGGAATACAAGAAGATAGTACAACAAATAACAGCTATTGGAATGTTGAAACAAGTGGACAAACTATATCTGCTGGTGGAGAAGGTTTAACATCTCAAGAAATGGTTAACATGATAAATTTTAATAATTGGGATTTCAATAATATATGGCAAATCATTGAGGGAATTACATATCCTTGGCTTTCCTGGCAAAATGAACCTGGTGAGCATAACTATTACAATTCTCTACTACCTCCCTCCAATTTATCAGCTTTAACAGACTTTGAACAAATTCACTTAACTTGGGATCCTCCTTCTTTAGGAATACCTTTAAGCTATAATATCTATCGAGACAACGTCCTTATTAATAATGTTGTTGAATCAAATTACACTGACACAAATCTAATAAATTTTGTTGAATATATTTATTATGTTACTGCTTCCTATGAAGAAGGAGAATCTTTTCATTCGAATATTATTAAAGCAGTGCCAAACACGGGATTTGCTGGTGGTAACGGAACAGAGGAGTCACCTTTTCAAATATCCAATGCCGAACAACTTAATAACGTCAGATATCAAATGCATAGCCATTTTATTCAAACAAATAACATTGATTTAGGAGTAGATCCTTGGAACAGTGGTGCAGGATGGTTGCCAATCGGAAGATATGATGATTTGAATAATAGTGAGATAATTACTTTCATTGGCAGTTATAATGGTAATAACTACACAATCTCCAACTTAACAATTAATATGCCTAATGCTCCAAAAATAGCCTTGTTTTCAGAAGCAATAGGAGCAACGTTTAAAAATATTATTATAATAGACCCCATTATTATAGGTCAAGCAAATACAGCAGGACTAGTAGGTTATGTTTACCAAAGTCTAATTGAGTTTTGTTCAGTAATAAAAATATCAGAAGCTAACATATCAGGTTCATCTAGTTCAGCTGGTTTGATAGGATTAATGGATTATGATAGCCATGCTGTTAATTGTCATTCTGAAGCAGATGTAAATGGAGTATTCAGTACAGGGGGACTTGTTGGAAGATTGGATAAATTTTGCTCAATTGCTTTTTCTTCTGCAAGGGGTAATGTTCAAGGTAATTCTTCAATTGGAGGTTTATTAGGATATGGAAGAGTTTGGGGAACTATTTCAAATTGTTATGCAACCGGAGATGTTCTTGCTGAATCTTATGTTGGTGGACTTCTCGGAAGAGTTATTGAACCAACTGTTACAAATTGCTATTCAACTGGTAGTGTAATTGCTACACTAGGTTACTATGCTGGAGGATTGATTGGGTATGATGCATTCGGTTCTTCAATAACTACAAATTCCTATTGGGATATTATTACCTCAGGACAAAATACTTCTGCAGCTGGAGAAGGACGATATACTCCTGAAATGATTTATCCCTATTCTAATACATATATTGATTGGGATTTTAATTCTATTTGGAATCATGATATAAATTTTAATATTAACAATGGTTATCCCTATATTAGAGAGGATGCAAGTTCAACTAATAATGATATCTTGTCAGCAAATAGAAAAATAACAATGTATAATTATCCAAATCCGTTCAATCCAGAAACGAAAATCGCATTTTCTATTCCGGAAGATAACGAGGTAAATCTTTCGATTTACAACATCAAAGGACAAAAAGTGAGAACACTTGTTGATAATAAATTTGAAAAAGGAAATCATAGTGTTATTTGGAATGGTAAAGATAATACGAATAAAAAAGTTAGCTCAGGTGTTTATTTCTACAAGTTAAGATTTAATGGAAAAGATAAAGCTGTAAAGAAGATGCTGCTGCTGAAATAGAGTTGAAACGTCTTGAATATTAGCCACTGGAGAAATTCAGCGGCTTTTTTGTTTTTCTGTGCACATACTGCTACGTTTTTTAATAATTTTCGTTTTACTCAAATCGTGTCCAAAGCTCGTAGTCGAACCTCGTGCAAGAAAATGGGGTTCTCATCCTTGTAATCATAATTTGTGATCTGTTTAATCCGTGTGTATCCGCCTGCCTTGTCGTATCCGGCAACTGCCGGAGAAGACAGGTGAGCTAAATATTCAATATACAATATTAAATTCTCAATAAAAAAAATGGCACGCCTTCGTCTTCGTTAAAGAAAAGCAATCCATCTTTGCTAAAGATAAGCAAGAAGAATTTAGCTACGACGTGACTAAAGGAAGAATTCAACTACACCGCAACAGGCGGAAGGACTCCTGCAGTAAGATGGGGTTCTCTTCCTCCCTTTATTTAAAGACAAATAAAATTTCACTTGTTCGTTTTGTTCGATGTTAGATGAAAAAAATGGCACGCCCGAGAGGACTCGAACCCCTAACCCTCTGATCCGAAGTCAGATGCTCTATCCAATTGAGCTACGGGCGCACATGAACGCAAAATTATTTTGGCTTTATTTTGTGTCCAATATTTTCTGTAACCTATCAGATTTCAGAATATAATAGATTAAAATTATTATATTTTAATATAAATTTACAATATTATTTTCAATATTATAAGTCATTAATAATTATTATAAATACTGAATTTCTTTGGAACAATTATTGCATATTTTAAATAAAATATGTGGAGGATATAAATGGATTACAAAAGATTTGTAATTGTGATTTTTGCAGTATTTTTAGTTTCGATGAATCTATTATGCGAAGAAAAGATTGTTGCCAGGTTCGATAATCCTTCAGAAGATATTTTGAATGAGTTTAATAGCACTGACTACGATGTTGCTTCTTATAAACCAGGTGAATATTTGGATTTGGTTCTTACTGTATCCAAGTATGAAGAACTGCTGTCAAAAGGTTATGAGATTCAAATAACACAAACTGAAGAGCAATTAAGAAAAAATCTTAGAAATGGAAGAGACCTTAATGGTTACAGGACATATGAAGATTGTTTGTATGAATTACAGCAAATTGAAATAGATTATCCCGATATATGCAAGTTATACGATATTGGAGACAGCCGGGGGAAACTCTATTCTGATGCAGGGAATTCTAATTACGATGATTACTACCATGAGGTTTGGGCTCTCAAAGTTTCCGATAACGTGGAAGTGGAAGAAGATGAACCTTGTGTTTATTATATGGGTGAACATCATGCTCGCGAACCCATAAGCCTGGAAGTTGTTATGGCAGTTCTTTATCATATTCTAGATAATTATGGGGTTGATCCGACTATAACAGAAAATGTTAACAACACTCAAATCTGGTTTGCACCGCTGGTTAATCCGAATGGGCACAAGATCGTTACCGATGAAATGGACCTCTGGTGGCGAAAAAATATCAGGGATAATAATGAGAATGGCCAGCTCGATCCTGGAGGATATTATGAATATCCAGATGGAGTAGATCCCAATAGGAATTATGGTTTTGAGTGGGGATATATTGGTGCTTCAGGAAACCCGGAAAGCCAGGTCTATCACGGTCCTTATGCTTTTTCCGAGCCTGAAGTTGTGGCAATGAGAGAACTCATGGATGCGCATCATTTTGTTACTGGGATAACCTATCATAGCTATGGCGAGCTTGTTCTTTTTCCTTTTGGTTATAATAATGGAGTTGTTGCTCCAGATCATGATGCCCTGGAAGAACTGGCAATCGACATGGCTTCTACAATGGGATATTATCCACAGGCAGGATGGCAGCTTTACCCTTGTATGGGAACTACCGATGATTATTCTTACGGAACTCATGGAACGTTTTCATTTACAATTGAATTAGCTACTGAATTCATTCCTCCAGCCAGTCAGGTGCCGATTATTTGCAATGAAAATATTGATGCAGCAATGTTGCTTCTGGATAGAGTAAATCACTCCACATTAATGGGACATATTACTGATGATGCTACAGGTGAACCTGTTCTTGCGGAGATTTTTATCGAAGGTGTGGACAATACAGGAGTTTTTCGTTATCCTTATACAAGTGATGAAGACTTTGGTACTTACTACCGCTTGCTTACAGATGGAAGTTATGATGTAACATTTTCTGCCTATGGTTATGAACCTCAAACTATCGAAAATATTAATATTAACAACTCGGAAGTAACTATTGTTAATGTTGCTATGATTCCTGAAACTACTACAATAGATGTAACCGGTACAGTTATAAACGGTGATACTGGCTTACCTATTGAAAATGCAACAGTTGAAATCCCGGGTTTTGGAATCCCTTCTGTAACGACCAATGCCAATGGTGAATATATTATTCTGAATTTATTTCCTTATACCTATGAATTTCTTGTTTATGCAGAAAATTTAGCAGTCTTTTCAGGTGAGTTTACAGTATCCGAAGAAAATAATGTTATAGATTTTGCACTCTATGAAATTGATGACGGCACATTTGAAAGTGGAGTATTTGGAAACTGCTGGGAATTTGAAGGAGATAACTATTGGTTTATTGATAACACCACAGTTTATGCTGGAACATATTCAGCAAAAACTGGCAATATCAGTGATGATGAATATACGGAACTATCAATATCAATTTGTGTATCCGAAGATGATGATATATCTTTCTACAGAAAAGTTTCTTCTGAGAGTGGGTATGACTATTTCAGGTTTTTCATTGATGAAATCCTTCAAGAGGAATGGAGTGGAAATGTAAATTGGGGAATTGAAACTTTTCCTGTAACTACCGGAATCCATACTTTTAAATGGTTATATGTAAAGGATGGAGCTGTATCGAGTGGACAAGACTGTGCCTGGCTCGATAATATTTCTTTTCCCTCAACCGGTGGAGTTTATGTAGGAAACACTCAACTTCCTGAGAACTGTAAATTTTATGGAAATTATCCCAATCCTTTTAATCCGGCAGTTGCCGGAGCCGGACGCAGTCCTTCAACTACATTTTGTTTCAGTTTGAAAGAAGATGCAAAAGTATCCTTGAATATTTATAATGTTAAAGGACAGAAAATCAGAACATTGTTGAATGAAGAAATAAATCCCGGATATCATCAAGTTGAATGGAATGGAAAAGATAATAACAATAAAAATGTTTCCAGTGGTGTTTATTTTTCAGTTTTTGATATTGATGATAGTAATGGAGATTTTACAAGCGTAAAAAAAGTGATTCTACTGAAATAATTCGGAATTAATAGATGTTTAGAAAAATAGTCTTAATATTTATTGGATTAATTATCATTTCTTCATTATTTGCAACTGAAGTGACAGAAACATATTTTAGATTTTCTATCACTTCCAGACAGGAATTGGATAAACTAAGTAAAATAATTTCCATAGCTAATGTCAAAAACCTTGAAGTTTATGCTTATGCTAACGAAAAGGAGCTGGCTGAATTTCAGA
>DAOVQH010000020.1 GCA_030628755.1 Candidatus Cloacimonadota bacterium
AATATATTCGGAGACTTTGCTTTTGGAGCGCTTTATAAAAGAAAGTTTAATGAGCTTTCTGTAGCTGCATCTGTGTTGTATCGTCCTTTCATCAATCTAGATTCCTACTATTTTGAACAGGTGAGGAATAACGCAAATTCAGATTTTAACAGCTATCCACCTGTACTTGCTAAGAATTATATAGATGGTGAAGGTAGCATCGATGCGATTAGTTTTATTGCTTCATTCACTTATGAAGATATAGCTTCGCTGGGAGTTGAATTCTCCAGACTTTATGGTGATTCTGATCTGGAAAGGAATATAATCTGGTCTGCCCAGGCATTGGAAATGCTGGATACATTAACAGATACAACTAATACTCTAAACAGAGAATTTGAAGCATACTATATAAAGTTCGGAACGAACATTAATATTGACCCTCGGCTCAGTGTGGGGCTCACTTTCTCTCCAAAGATAGAGTTCGATGTGAAAGGTAATAAAGATAGTGTGGATGTGAAAGAAGCAGTTTATGTTTATACAAAGTACGATTCGCTTGATAACCCTGTGGATTCTTTAACTTATGCTGATTTTAACTCACCTATGAAATTACGGGCAGGATTCTGTTATAAACCGCGAAATATAATGAGAACATTCCTCAATTGCGATATCGAATTGGTTAAATGGTCGGATGTGAATTCCTTGTATAATGATGAATTGAATTATTATATTGGCGTGGAACATAGATTAAAGAATAAGATACCTATTCGCTTGGGATTTAACTATCAAACGTGTTACAGCATACACGAACACGATGGAAAAACGTTTGCAGACAAAGTTACCATTCCTTCATTCACTGCTGGGACTGGTTTCAGTTTCCTGGATGGATTCTATTTCGATATCTCATTCGATTTTTCCAACAGGCAATACGAAGTTCTTGATCTTTTCAACGACAGTTATTATGATTATGAAGAACTCTGGGCAAATTATCAATATCTGAATTTGCAGGATAGGGGCTGGGAAAATCCCGATACTGTGAAGGAAACATTTATAAATATCCAATCATCTATAAGTTTCCAATGGTAGGTAATTAATGAAGACACGTTTTGTATTAATCTTTTTATTATCCTGTTGTTGTTTTCTTTTAGCAGAGGATTTATTGTTGGATATAATGTTCACAAATGATATACACGGTGGAATAGACCGTTATCCTGCCACGTTTATGAATCCCAATTTTCCACCCATGCTTGGCGGAGGCGGTTCTGCAGCAACTTATATCAAATCCATAAGGAAATTATCTAATGGTACTTCCAGGGATAACCTACTGGTGGATGCTGGTGATTTTTTTCAGGGACATCCTGTGGGCACAATAAGCGAAGGTAGAGCTGTTATCAAGTTTTTCAACATGATCGGTTATGACCTGAGTGTGGTGGGAAATCATGAGTATGACCTGGGAGAGGATGTTCTCATCGAAACATACAAACTTGCTGAATTTCCCATTCTATCGTGCAATATTGTAAAAAGAGGAACAAACGAATTAGTAGATTATGTTCAACCTTACATCATTATTGAGAAAATGGGTGTAAGAATAGGAATTATTGGTTTAACAACCACAGATACAGCTTTGATGAGTTTCCCTGATAATATAAAAAATGTTGAATTCCTGCCTGCAAAGGAAGCATTGGAAAAATATATAAAAATTGTAAAAGAACAGGGAGTTGACCTTCTATTTGTTGTGGGACATATGGGACTTCCATACGATTCCGAATCTGCTTATCAGTATCGTTATATAAAAAATAAAACAAACCGGGAAAAACGTTACTGGGGTTATGATGCCCAGGAACTTGCACATGAAGTTGAAGGAATAGATGTCTTCTTTGCCGGACATATACATAAGGGTTTTGCTGAACCATGGGAAGATCCTGATACACACACAATGGTTTTTCAAGGTTATGCTTATGGAAGCAATATCGGGCATGTTATCCTGAAAATAGATAAAGACACCAGAACTATATCCGGTTATGAAGCTCCTGCAATCAGGGAGGGAGTTTTAATAACACTTATGGAAGATGAATTTATTCCAGACGAAGTAATTGCAGATACGATTCTTGTTATGCAGAAAATTGCAGAAGAAGGAATGAATGAAATTATTGGAGAAGCAGCTATTCACATTTCGAAAGGTGCTGGTACTCAAAACCTTATTGGCAACCTGATCTGTGAGGCAATGAACGATTATACTGGAGCGGATTTTGCATTCTTAAACCTGGGTGGAGTTCGAGATGAAATTATGGCAGGTCCTGTTTCCTATAGAAATGTCTTTAATGTTATGCCTTTCGATAACCAGATAGTGATGATACAAGTCGATGGAAAATTCCTGAAAGATATTATTGAAACACGTGTATCAGGAAGCAGGCATGGACTCAGAGTTGCTGGAATAAATGTGGTTATAAACAGAACAAGAAATAATTTTGATCGGGTAACCAAACTTCTCATTAAAGGAGAACCCTGGAAAGCTGATGAAATTTATAAAATCGCTACAACTGATTTCTTATTACAGGGAAATGCAGGTCTGGCTATGTTAACCAAGGTCACCGAATCCCAGATTACACATTATGAGCAGAGTCTAAGAGATGCAATTGTAGAATATATCAGAAGTAATTCTCCTGTGAGTACTCGAATTGACGATCGTTGGAAAAGAGACGATAAAAGCAAAATTACACCTGAACTTCAGGAAGAATTAAATAAATTGAAATAAAAATAATAGAATAATTAAATAAATTCGTTGACGCATGAATTATATTTTTTTTACTTGTCTCAGATTTTAAGCGATTTTAGTTTATATTATTGATGACTTAAGATTTAAAAATCAGGAATGGAAACGTTCTAATTGCTATTTGAGTGTATAATTAAATCATTCTGAGGAGATTCAATTTGAATGAAATAGGAAGACTGAATGGTCAGGATAGAAAGGAACTGAATTCTATTATCGCAGTTATTTTTAAATTACTTAATAAGAACAGAATTAAACAATCAGAGAAAAAGATTATCGAAATTTCAAAAACCCCTAACTACTTCATTCGGGAATACATGGGTAAAAAATTAGCTGAATATGAAGATATCGATAAGATCAAGGAAATCGTTGAACATATGATAAAACATAAAATCTATGGAGTACGTGCTACTGCTTTGTTCTTTCAATATAATATTAATAATGAAGACCCGGAGAAAGTTTTTGAAATTCTGGAAAATACTTTCGATAGCGTTCCCTGGGAAGTTGAAAGCATCATAAATAATATGTGGAAAAAATATCCTGAATTGATGAAGAAAAAAATGAGCTTCTGGCTCAAATCTGATAACCCACATAAAAAGGCACTTTCTTTCCATGGAATGGAAAATATAGCTTATTCAGACCCAAACTTTATCATGGATTTTATCTCCAAAGCAATTGATGATGAAGCAATGGAAGTTCAGAAGAAGATAACTCATATTCTTACCCAGGTGGCGCGAGTTAATCCTGTGATTGTTTATCCATATATCCACGAATGGCTTTCAAATGCCAGTGAAAGACGAATTAAAACTATCTGGGTTTCAATGAAAAAACTCGCAAACATTGTCATTCAAAGAAACCGTGGAGATAAGTCTGAAGAATTTATTCTCCTTACACAACAAACCATTAACGACTGGAAAAGTGACGAAAATGAAAATGTCTCTAAAATGGGAGAAAGACTATCACGAATCATAAGAAGATAACAATTCACTTTCTATTATAAGTAATAAAATGAAGAAAAATCTTCTTATCAAAATATTAGTTCTGTTTATTGCTATTCTGCTCTGGATGCTGCAAGTTCTCTTAAAAACTCATGAACAAAGTGTTTTAGTTCCTATAAAATTGATCAATACTCCTTCAGAACTTGTATTGGAAGAAGATGAACTTCCAAAAGTCAATGTTCAAATTAAAGCAAAAGGTACGGATATTCTTTATTTAAAACTTTCTAAAATATTCTTTGAAATTGATGCTGAAAAATTTAAGTATGGAAAAAATCGGTTGAAAATATCTGAAAAAAATCTTTCATATTCCAATCGAGTCCTGCTCCAAATACTGAAAATAGATACAAGTAAGAACTATTATGTTAGTATGGACAAACTGGTTGAAAAGAAAAAACCAGTCGAGATAAGATACACATCGGCAAAAGATGAAGAATTTTTCATAGTAAATAAGATAACGAATCCTTTGCAAAGAGTCACTGTTAAAGGACCTCTCGCAATCTTAAATAATATCAAAAGGATTCAGACAGAGCAGATCTCAAAGAAGATGGTTGAAGATGGAAAACTCTTTGCTCTTCTGGTTACTCCTGATCCCAAAGTAGTTCTTTTAAAAGATAGAGTGGTCTTTAAAGTTACTCAAACCAAAATTATAAATCGTACGATTTCGCTGATCCCAATAAAGTTTCCTGAAAAGGAAAATATTTCCATTATCCCTCAGAAAGTTTCAGTTATGATTCGCGGTCCTAAAGAAATCGTGGAAAAACTCGATAATAAAACCATAATAGCAAATCTCAATATTTCTAAGATACGCAAAAATTTCACTGAAGTTTATTTTGAAGTACCAACTGGCGTGAGAATCGTGGAATATACCCCCAAAAAAATACAAGTTATAAGAAACGAATAATACACGCTGTATATAATGTTTAAGATCCTTGCCTTTGAGACTTCTTGTGATGATACTTCTGTAGCTGTAATTGATTCCAATTATAAAGTTTATGCAAATCTCATATCTTCCCAAATAGCGCACGAAGATTTTGGAGGTGTTGTTCCTGAACTCGCTTCCCGACTGCATCTTAAAAATATTATGCAACTCACTCAAGCTGCTCTTGATAAAGCAAAAACTACCTTTGAAGAAATTGATGCTGTAGCTGTGTCGGTAAATCCCGGGCTTATCGGTGCACTTCTGGTCGGAGTTTCTTTTGCCAAAAGTATCGCTTATAGCCTTGGAAAACCTCTCATCGCTGTAAATCACATGCTGGGTCATATCTATGCAAATAAAATTGACCACCCTGAACTAGAACCTCCATACCTTGCTCTGGTTGTCTCCGGTGGGCATACTGAACTGGTTGATTTTAAGTCTATCGATGATTTTGAAATTATTGGCAGAACACGCGATGATGCTTCAGGGGAAGCTTTCGATAAAATCGCTAAACTCCTGGGATTGGGCTATCCTGGAGGTCCCATAATTGATGATATGGCAAAAGCTGGTAATCCTGATTTCGTGAAATTTCCTCGTGCTTTGAAACAGAAAGACAATTTCGATTTCAGTTTCAGTGGATTAAAAACCTCAGTTCGAAACTATTTATTGAGTAAGGATAAAAAATTCATTAAAAAACATTTTGCTGATATAACTGCTTCTGTGCAAATGGCAATCGTTGATAGCCTGGTTAAGAAAACAATATATTATGCTAGGAAAAAGAGACCAAAAACCATCATTGTTGCCGGTGGAGTTTCTGCAAATAGCCTGCTCAGGGAAATGATAAAAAAGGAAGCTCCAAAAATTAATGTAGAAGTTTATTTCCCTGCACTGGAATACTGCATGGATAATGCAGCTATGATCGGTGCTGCAGCAGTAGATAAATACAAACGAAAAGAATTTGCTGACCTTTCTTTAAATGCGTTTTCAAAAAAGGGTGTAAGATTTATTTGATTTTGTTATGCTAATGTTTTGAGCCTGCCACGTTCTCCTTGCTTTTCTCACAATCTGAAATGTGGAGGCTTTTGTTATGCCAATTTACTTTTAATTCCAATTTTTTATTACTGAGTTTTGGAAATGAAAAACATATTAAATGACACTTTGAAATACAAAAGTATCAATCGCTAAGCAGTTGTATAAATGCTATTTCGTTTTAATATACCTCTTCCCTTCAAATATTTTATGATGTATTGTGTTAACCAAGAAGCTCAATAAGTAATAAAGCTATCTGCAGAATATAGGATAATACAATAGTCTGAACTAAGCGAATATTAAAAGGCCAAATAGATATTTCATTGTAAATACTAAATGATTCCTTGATTTTAAGAAGCTCATCCATTATATTAGCTATATTTTTTTCATCTATAAGTTGTTTCTCGAGCTCTTCAGTAATTTGATTCATTCTTCTTTCAATAATAAGTAAGAGCTTTTTTTTTTCGGACTTTAACTTAGAAACTACATAATATGATGGTAATAGTAAAAGAATAGGGGTTAAGGTTAAACAGCCTAAAATAAGTACCCAAATAAATACCGTTTTTTGTAGATCTAAAAAACCTAGATATATAACAATAAAGACAGCAATTGCAACTACGATTGAAAGTCCAAATAATATAAAAATAATATTGCCTAATGGCAAATATCCATTACATGCATCGGGATGAAAAGGTCTAAGTTTGATGTTAATAGACATCATTTCTTTAATAAATCGAACAAAAAGATAAGAGATATACAAAATATATAAAGCATGGTATATCATAAACCCAATTAGAAATGCTAAGAATATTCCAGCCCAACCATAATTAATATTACCCCACCAATAAATGAAGTCAGCACTTCGAGTAAATCCAAAGAATGTTAAGAAGCCTAATATACTCGCTATGATTATTATTATATGAATAAAAATATTGCCGATTCGTTTTTGAAACTTTTCAAATATTCCATTAACTCTATTTATATGGCTTGTTATTATTTCATTTTCAACAAATATCCTTAAAAAGAAGGCTAATTTATTTAAAAAATATATTGAGATTATACTACCAGGTAATACTACAAAGGTTGAAAATGCGAAATGGCTTTTATCCTTAAGAAATGCAAGTGTACAATCTGGCGTGGTATTAGTCGCTAAAAAATCTTTAAAAACAGCAGGAACAAAATAGTTATCAAAGTGTTCTGGAGTAAATAACACCTTACCAAAACCACTTAAAAACATCGTTCCAAAATAATATCCAGCATATACGATTAGACCGATAATTATTGGGTGAAGTTTAAGTTTATTAAGTAACAATTTTATAAGCAGTAGGTTCTTGTATGGGTTAAATTCTTTATACTTAAATTCTTTTTTCATAATATCTTTATTATTCCGTTTTCTCCATCTATTAAAATCTGCATACCAGTTCTGAGTTTTTGAGTAGCATCATTAACTTGAACTATTGCAGGGATACCATATTCTCTTGCTAAAATTGCCCCATGCGAAAGTAAACCACCTCGTTCCATAATTAACCCACTTATTCGATTAAAGATTACCGTCCAGCTTGGATCGGTTGATCTTGTAACTATAATTTCATCTGATTCTAATTCATTTAATTGCTGAATGCTTTTTATTACTCGAACTTTGCCTTTAACTTTACCATGACTAATTCCTAAACCAGTTAGACTATTATTATTCTTTTTTCCCCGCTTGATATCACTAATTTTACCAATGAATCTTGGATACATATCTGAAAAATTAGAATATTCCCGCTTTCTTTCAATTAACATATTGAAAATTTTAGTTTTATTATTCTCAATATTACTAAGAAGCAATTTTAATTCAGACAATTTAAGGTAGAAAGTATTCCTTTCTTCTTTAATACCTGCACGTTTACCTAATTCAATGCAAATTCGTCTTACATTATATAAATTTTTCTCCCAATTAAATCTTTGTTCTTCCCTTATTTCTATAAATCTCCTAACTAACCTTGTAAATGGAATAAAAACTCTTACTGGTTCATTGTTTTCTTTGTGAGATTGTTTATTTTTTTTTCTTGAATTAATTTGAGGAATTACAATTCTTTTATAAAATTCAGGAAAATCATCAATCCATCTTTTTTCTGCGATATCCAGTGAGTAGGTTCGGTGACCATATTTCGTTAAGAACTGATTAAAATGGTCTTTTGTTACAGTGTTATCTGTATTTTTACTAATATTTTGAATCAACTCTTCAAGTTCTGTATTTATGGTTTTCGTAATGGTATTTAGATTCTTATGAAAACTGTTTATAATAACAGTTTTTTTAATTGGGTAAAATGTATCTACCATCTTAATATACATATTATATAAGAAATCAGCCCATACAATACTCCATCTATGTAATGATAAAAACTCACTTGTAGTTTTCAATTCTAACTCAAGTCTATAGATCAGTTCATGTAAAGAACTTTGTTGAAGTTCTGTCGAACTTATTATTGGGAAGTTTTCAAATTTATTCTTTAGATAATTATTCCATTTCTTTTTATGAAAATAGACAAACCAGTTTCCATCCAATAAAAGCAATAATAATCCCCTTAATAAAGCTATATTTATCAGCGGCAATTTTGACCTACGCTCATTTCTGCAATAGCTACCTGGGAATATATTTTTAAAATCAGAAGATAATAATCGGTTAGGAATGAATTTGAATAAAATTTTGAATATTTCGAGATTAATATACATCCTACCATTATCAATTTTTACAGTATCGGATAATTCATAAATATCTGAGCCTATAAACTTTAATGGATCTTTAAAAGCGGCTTTAATGATTAATTTTCCAATAATATCTTGGTTCAATATTGATACTGGGTTATTGTATCTTTGATCAAAAAACCAAGAAGTCCATATTGTTTCTTTTTCCTTTTCAATAAATTTTGTTGTAATAGGTCGAGACTGCACAAAATAAAGTCGTTTTTCATGGATAAGCCATTCGATATCTTGCGGTGTCTTTTTATGTTGTAGAATTTTTATAGAAAATTTTATAAAATCTTTAATTATTTTTTTTTCAAATCCCTTTGGTAAATCGATCTCAATATTCTTTTTAAGAATCATATTTCTTCTTGGTAGATACAATATTTCAGGAGTCATTGTTCCACTAACTAATTTTTCTCCCCTTCCTTTCACAAATTCGAGTAACATTTTTGTTGAGTCAAATGGTGCCTTTGTGAATAAAACACCTGCAAAATCAGGTTTAATATATTCTTGAATGATTACCGAAAGTTTATTATCTAGAGGATTCTTATTGAGTTGATTGAAATAACTAATTACATTTTCATCCCAAGCAGAAAGCCAACATTTTTTAATTGCTGTTAATAAATCTTCCAGTTTTACATCTAAATATGTTTGATATTGTCCAGCAAAAGAATATTCTTCTAAATCTTCGAGACTTCCAGATGAACGCACAGCAAAAGAATTTCTCTTTAAGATATCTATGTTGAAATTACCCTTTATTGAATCTAAAAAGGTTTCAGGAAAAATATATTCTTTAATTGCCTTTTTGATTTCAAGTATAGTGTGATTATTAATATGTTTACTATTATTAGGTATAACATTTGAAATAATTTCCACATATAGTTTTGAACTAATAGTTACCCATTGGGGAACTCTCTTTGTTATCTTTTGAAGACAAAATAAACTATATGCTTTTGAACCAATCTCATCTATAGTTGCATTCCATCGGTTATTAATTATATATTTTGAAATCATATGATAAATTTATTGCATTTATTAATCATTCCGAGCATCCTCTGAGTATAAAAAATCATCAATATTACTCCTTCAAAATCATTTTTTTAAAAAATTGAACAATATATTTAAGTCAAGCAAATTAATACTCTGCAAAATTAGTGGGCATAATGGTTGGTCACTGCCCCGCTTCCAGAGATTACATTCAAAAATTTGAACGAAAATCTCAACTTCTATTTATCACCAAACTTTGATACGAAATCAAGCGGGGAGTGACTTGTTAGCAGAAAATTAATCTCATTTTGTTTCATAGAGTTCCAAAAAAATAATCATTCTGGAATATTCTTGACAATGCGGAAGCCCAAATGTCCGTCGCCGTAATCCGGATTGATGCAGTGACGAAAAGCAAGATTAAGCCCTGTCCTGCCACCAGAGCTACCGCCACGATACACGCGATCCGAGCCAGTTGAAGCACCTCTCGGGTTTGTCTGTGAACTACTACTATATCTTTCATACCAATCATTACACCATTCAAATACATTTCCTGTCATATCATAAACACCAAGTTCGTTGGCTTCTTTCCTACCAACAGGATGTGTTTTCTTGCTTGCATTATTCCTATACCAAGCAACACTGTCAATATCATTGCTACCGGAATATTGGTAACCATTGCTTCTATTTCCACCTCTTGCTGCAAATTCCCACTCCGCTTCAGTTGGTAATCTGTAACCATTGGCTGTAAAATCACAACTCCAATAGTTTAAATCATAACAAGGTGTTAAACTTTCAGTTTCACTTTTGGCATTGCAAAATTCTACTGCATCATACCAGCTTACAAAATAAACAGGATAATTATTACCAAATCCATACTTTCTTGATGGATTGCTACCCATTACATCTTCCCACTCTTTTTGCGTTACTTCATACTTTCCAATATAAAATTTGTTTACGGTAACAGAGTGAACCAGCATCTTAACGCTATCGTCATTAGTGCTTCCCATTTGGAAAGTTCCACCTTTTACATAAACCATATCTTTCGGTGTTTTTGGACTACAACCTACAGATAATAATATTACTATTGCAAGTAATATAATACTTGGTAATCTCATAATTTTTCTCCTTTTTTAATATTCATAATTTTTTAATATCATTGTTAAGATTCCTTAATCTTTCCAATAAATAAATGGATCTTCTGGAAGTTCAGGGTTATATTTTCTTCGGTTTTCGTTATATAATCTCCTAAACTCATCTATAGATATGAATCGGGAACCCACTAAAAATCTTACATTTAATCCATATTTATGATTTGTTTGGTTTTCATACATTGTTATCATATCAAGGTATTTCATACTTGGCCAACCATAATCATTAGGATCATCGTAATCTTCCGGATTTCCTTTTGGTTTTAAATACACAAAACTACTGTTTATATTTTGATAACTTAAGGGACACTTATCACATGGACAAATAATATCACTTTGAAAAATCTCTTCTGAATTAAGAAATCTACCTTTAACTCGAAATTTGCTCCAAAAATTGGTACCTCTTATCATATAATTAATTTTTCGGTTACATTCAGATGGAAATGAAGTCCAATCATAAACAAACCATTTGTTATCGTGACATAATAATGTAAATGTAAGTTCATATTCTGGTATAATAATTTTAGATTTATCGATTTCAATTATTGTTTCTTCAAATTTTACATTTGTTGAAGATTTTAGAAATTTATTTAGAATCCACATATCAAGAATATCACAATCCTTTTGATATCCACCATCTACCTTAAAATACTTAATTTCATCTCCATCATTTGATAGTGCAAGAAATTCAATTATTTTATCTTCATCAGTTGAGTCAAAAAAAGAGACAGATAAATCCGATTCCATTTCTTCAGAAAAACCAACCCTAATTTGTGGATATTCACTCCAATCTTGAGCCAACAATTTTTGATTGAAAATCGTACAAAAATTGATTAATATATTTTCATAATTATCCATATCGTTAACAAAACGATTGCTATTTCCGTAATTCATATTAAATTGAAGCATTGTTTCTTTTAATGAAGAAAAAACATTTTTTTGATATTGTTTAAACCAGTTAATATTATTATATTCATCTGCATATTCATATAAAATCTCCCAATAAGTATTGTCCATATACATTGATACATTTTTAGTTCGTAAGATTTCCAAATAATTTAAAAGAGCTTCTTGAGGTGTATTCGCTGAAAAAGTAATTAAATTTTTCAAAATATCATCCAACATTATTCCAACATTTGATGTAGTACAAGATAAATGAGCATAAAGAAATAAGCTTAATCCTTTATCTTCAAATAAAATCTGCTTTGCTGTTTCAAAATTAACATTAAGAGGAATTGTAAATTGAAGTGTACTGCCTTGAATCCATTTTCCTTGGTCAAATATTTCATCCCAACTAACATAAATAATTTCATTGTCTGTCGATTCATTAAAGATTGTGTTAGAAGTTTTTACTTTTTCAAGTTTTCCAACTCCAATGAGTTTGAATAATTCTTCAACAAAATCCGATAGGCTTACATTATCAATACCAGGTGAAATTTGTTTTAATATTTCCAATAAAACATCTGAAAAATGTGAAAGAGAGACTCCTTCAATTATTTCATTTGATTTATTTAAAAAGTTGATTCTTTTTCTGCTTGCATCAGGTCTTAAGTCTAAAGGAAGAGCTATTAACATTGCACCATTATCTCCTTCAATTGGATACTTTTCATTGTTTGCTGAATTAAAATTTATTGTTAGCTCGCAATTTGCATCGTTTGGTTTGAGTAATATTTCAAAATGATAATTGGAGCTTATTTCAGTTTTTGTTTTTTCCCTTAAATTATTTATCCACGTCAAAGGAGTATAAATATTATCAGTATTAATTTTATATGTTTCTTCAATAGTTTCATTGGTTTCTTGAGAATAAGAAATTGAAAAAAGAAGTAATAACAAAATTAAAATATAGTATTTCTTCATATCAGTCTCCTTTATTTTCTTTTAAAGAATGCTCTTATATTTAATTTGGGAATTGTAAGCCACATCTTATCTTTTTTGATATGAAATGTTATAAATTCGATTTCGTTATTATTAGAATTTGTTAATTCTAATACGATCAATTGACCTTTCTCTTTTTTTACTTTGTAAGCAAAATTTTTTAAACTACCATCATAGTTGTATATATATTTATCCTCTGTAACACTGATAGTTATTTTTTCCAGAAAATCACTTACAAATTTTTTTTCTTCATCACTCATCTTGTCAATCTTCTGTATTTCCAATAGAGTGGAATTGATATCTGTTTCCCAAGTACCAATTATTTGTTTGACAGAGTTTTTACTACAGCTTGAAATCATTATAATTATAATAAAAATGAATTTTAAATTCAACTTATTATACATCAGATTCCTCCTACGTATAACGTTTTTTATTCTTACAAATACAAATTTCTGCTAATGTATGTGTCCCCGTCATTTGTCGTGGATACCCCCGAATCTGGGGGTGTATACGACAATTGTCGTGGATATTCAAATTAGATTTTCTCATTTTTATCATCTTCGACATGATTTTCATACAATTCCAGATTATCTAACGTACTCACAATTTTCTTTTTCGCTGTATGAGTTACATGTGTATTCACCCCGTAGGATAAAATCTCTTTTCTTCCATTTTGTAATGTAGTGTAAACATATCCAACGGGGTAAATTTCTGTTGCCTGCCCCGTAAGGCGATACGCCTGTTTCGGGGTTTTTAAGCTATTATGACCAAGTATTTTCTGAATGTACCTCAAATCTTCTCCTCCTTCTAATAGATGAGTTGCAAAACTATGCCTTAATGAATGCACAGTCGCAATTTTATTAATTTTACTTTTTTGTAAAGATTTTTTAAAAATGTTTTAAAAATGTTTTGCACACTTCTTTTACTATACTGCTCTCCATTCAATCCTTCAAATAACCACACATTTGGTTTAAATTCCCGAAAATATTTTCTCAATAGGGTAAGTAATTCTTCTGATAAAATTGTTGTTCTGTCTTTCTTTAAACCGTTGGATAATCATGTTTTAGTTTCCCAAAATTCTTTCAGTCTATTTTTTAGATATATCTTACCATTTCCGGATTTAAGATATTTCTCTCTTCTTTAAGCATCTTTTTGATTCAAACAAGATTCGAAATATATCAATATTAATGGTCTTCTATTTGCAGTTGATTTTATTTCTCCTTTTTGATGCTTTCTAAATCTTTCTCGTAAATCTTTTGTATATCCTGTGTACATCATTTTGTCTTTCTCACTAAATAAAACGTATGTATAATACATAAATAAACCTCCAAACCTTTTTTTATTTTGTTTATTTTGATAAGTAAACATATCCAACGGGGTAAATCAGAAAGATCATACATTTATTTCTTAAATCATTAATTCTCTTTAGAATCTTGCTAAAGAATCTTGCTAACTTCTATTTCATTTAATACTTGAGGTAATTTCTTTTCTTTCTTCGGTCTCGGCAAATAATAATCATCTATTTCCTGATGCAATACTTGAGTATAATAAAACTTAATTGTATTAATTGCTTGATTCTGACCTGAAATAGAATATTTCTTTTCATTTACTAAGTATAACATAAATTCACGGATCTGTTCTTTTGTTATTTTTTCAGGTTCAATTCCTTTATAATGTCTGAGAAAACGATTTAAGTGCTGTTTGTAGCTTTTTATTGTCGGTTCACTGTATTGTTTTTTTTTCATTGTTTCAATAAATTCTAACGGGAAAGTAGTTTCTAAAGAATTACAGGAAATTTTATTATTTAATGCTTTCCTTTTTTGAACAATCTTAATTATCTTCATTTTTTATTCTAAACAAATCAACTTTGCTTAAATTCATTATTAATAAATATTAGTCAAATAAAAAACAGAAAACAGGAGAAAAGGAGAAGAGGAGAAGTGAGAGTCAGTGCATGTCAGCCTGCCTTGCCGAAATATTAATGAAGGCAGGTGGCAAATTTGCAGATTCCCATCCCCAATCAGGTTGAGGACAAGCTTTCACCCGTCTGGGCGCCGAGACCGACGGGAATGACAGGTTAATTTTCAATTTTTAATTTTATTTTTTTTATTCTATATTCTTCCAATCCCTTCCTCAGGATATTCATAGCTTTTTTCAGGTCATTTTCATTGAGAACATAAGCAATTCTAATTTCATTTTTTCCAATTCCCTGTGTGGCATAAAATCCCTGAGCAGGTGCGAACATAACTGTTTCATTATTTATAGAGAAATCTTCCAATAACCACCTGGCAAAATCTTCTGCGTCTTCTATTGGCAGTTTGGCGATTATATAAAATGCTCCTTTTGGTTTAATGCAAACGATTCCTTCAATTTGCTGGAGTTCTTCGTAAACAATATTTCTGCGTTTGTCATACTCTTCCAAAATTATTTTGAAATATTCTTCTTCAATATCGATTGCAGCATTTGCTGCGAGTTGGTCTATAGTAGGTGGACAGAGTCTTGCCTGTGCAAATTTTATTGCACAAGATACGAGTTCTTTGTTTCTTGAAACCAGGCATCCTATCCTGGCTCCGCAGGCACTGTATCTTTTGGAAATACTATCTACCATAATAGTTTTATCTTCAATATCATTTATATCCAGAATGCTGGTATGAGAAAGACCATTATATACAAATTCACGGTAAACTTCGTCTGATATCACAAAAAGGTTATGTTCTTTTGCGATTTCTGCAATTCTTTCCAAATCCTCTTTCAGATATACAGCACCGGTCGGGTTCCCGGGATTACAAAGCAAAATCACCCTGGTTCTGGAAGTTATGAGAGATTCGATTTTTTCGCTGGACGGAAGTTTGAAACCTTGTCCTGCATAAGTAGTTAAGGGAATGATTTTCACACCTGTCATTGTAGCAAAGCCATTGTAGTTGGTGTAGAATGGTTCCGGGATAATAATTTCATCACCTTCATTACAGGTAACAAGCATGGCAAACACGATAGCTTCCGAACCTGCAGTAGTTACAATGATATCATCAACATTAAGAGCTATACCATGTTTTTTGTAGTATCTTACAAGATTTTCCCTGTAAATGTCCAGACCCTGAGAAGGACCGTATGCCAGGACTTTATCATGATAATTAGCGTAAACATCCAGCATCTCCTTTGGAGTTTCAATATCAGGTTGTCCAATATTCAGATGATAGATTTTTATCCCTCTTTTTTTTGCTCTGTTCGCAAAGGGCATC
>DAOVQH010000039.1 GCA_030628755.1 Candidatus Cloacimonadota bacterium
TAGTTAATCTCCAAAAGAGGGATCTGTGTCCCATGGAATTATACAACCTGCTGCCTATTACTGCACTTTATGTAAAATATAATGAACTTACAGCGCTTTGACAACCCCACTCATCGGGTTGACGTCATTTATATCATCTCCATCATTTAAATATTATTATTCAATGAACTTTATGCAAATTTTTCAAAGAAATTTTTACGTCAAGAATTTTATATCTTTTATGTATTAATCAATGAAAGAAAAAAGGCGAAATTTCGCCTTTTTTCAATTTTTAAACTTGATATTGTATCTCTTATAGACCTAAATCCAATGGCATAATTGCCTGAATGGGATTATTCTTTATATTTTTGTAAAGAAGAATAGGTTTGTCCAGACCAAAATCTTTTGAAATTTCATTTTCAATAACCTTGGAGACAACATCTATATCCAGTTTTTCCTTCAGTAATTCTCCGAATATGCTTTTTTTCTTTGGATAGAAATGTACTGAATATTCCGATACTTCAGCAATCTCTGCAGCTTTTTGAATAGCATCGTTGAGCATTCCGATTTCATCTATCAGGTTTTTGTCCAGAGCATCTTCACTGCTCCAGATTTGACCCTGTGCTATCTTTTCTACTTCATCAAGAGTCATATCCCTTCCATTGGAGACCCGGGTTTTGAATTCCATGTATGTAGCTTCTATATCTTCTTTTAAAGCGTTGAATTCTTCCTGATTGGGTTCTATGTATGGATTAAAAATATCGGCATATTTACCCTTTGTAATCGGGTCGGAAGATATTCCAATCTTATCAGATAATTTATTAATATTCGGGATCATTGCAACAACACCAATCGATCCTGTTACTGTAAATGGATCTGCAAATGTATGGTCAGATTCTGCTGAGATATAATATCCACCGGATGCAGCAACATTCGACATTGAAATAATAACCGGTTTTACAGAATTTAATTGTTTGATCCTGTTAAAGATTATCTCGGATTCAAGTGCACTACCACCGGGACTATTCACACGAAACACAACAGCTTTGATTGAATTATCTTTCTCTATCCTATCCAGAACTTTATCGATTTTGGATGCTGAAAGGTTTTGCGCAGTATAGAATGAATTTGAAGGAGAAATCATACCCTGAGTATAGACAACTGCGATTCGTTCCTTTTTTGTCTTTCTCGGTGATAGCTTATAGCTCTTTAAAGAAATAAGCTTATTTCTGTTAATACCCAATTTTTTTAAGAGATCTTCTTTAAAACATAGTTCGTCGACAAGCTTATATTCGAGAGCTTTTTCCTGACTGATGAATATCTCCTTTCTTTTTTCGTAAATGAACTTAATGTCATCTTTTGTCAGATTGCGGTTCTCAGCTAACTTAGAGATCATTTTTTCATAAATAAATGAAAATAATTTGCTTATGTTGTCTTTCACCGGTTTAGAGAAACTTGACCTGGAGAAATTCTCTCCTGCTCCTTTGTATTTGCCTGCATGAATAACCTTCATTTCGATTCCAAGCTTATCAAAAAGGTCTTTGAAAAAAAGTACATTACCACCGACCCCGGTTAAAAATATTCCACCGGAAGCTGATGGATTCAGATAGATACTATCAGCAACAGAAGCCAGGAAATAGTCTCGGTTCCCAGCCATATCCAGATATGCATAAACTTCCTTACCTGACGATTTAAAATGTTCCAAAGCTTTCATAATTTCATTTAAGCTTGCGAATCCGCAGGAAATCCACTGTGGTTCCAGAATAATTCCCTTTATGTTTTTGTCGTATGAAGCTTTAGTAATTTTCTGGATAATGGAATGTGCAGCAATCGCATCCTCACCAAAGAAGCTCTCGGAAAATTCGTTGTATTCGGGTATATCACCTGAAAGTTTAAGGTGGAGATACGAACCTGGTGTAATAGATTTTAACTGTTTACTTTTTGCGAAACTATCTCCCATACTACCAATCATGATAATTGTGGAAAAAATCATGATAACTAAAATAACAACGGATGCTAAACACCCAAAAGCGAACCATTTAGATTTCATTTTTTTCCTCCCTGTCACGGCGTAGCTCTACGAAGCCGGACTTATTTTTATTTTTAATTCTTTTATTTTACGTGAAAGATTACTAACCTGTAATCCCAAAACTTTAGCAGTTCTGGAAATATTTCCTTTATTTAATCTCAATTGAGTTGTCAAATATTTTATTTCAAATTCCTGTTTTTTTGCTTTGAATGGTAAGGTCTGGTTCCAGAAATCTGTTTTATGAATTTTCTGGCTTAAATCCAGAATGTCGGAAGTTTCGATTTTTTCTTTATCCACAAGTATATAAATTCTTTCAATAAAGTTCTTTAATTCGCGAACATTTCCTCTAAATTCCCATGATTGAAGTTCTGAGATTGTTTCTGGTAAAAATGTCTTTAAAGGTATTTTTAGTTCTTCGGAAAAGAACCTGGAGAAATATTCTACCAGGATTGTAATATCCTCTGGGTGATTGCGCAGGGGAGGGGTGATTATTGGAATAACATTCAAACGGTAGTAAAGGTCTTCTCTGAATGCTCCCTGTTCCACAAGTTCTTCGAGATTTTTGTGGCTTGCAGCAATAAGTCTTATGTTTATTTTATGGGTTTTATTTCCACCTACTCTTTCAAATTCACCTTCCTGTAGGACCCGAAGTATTTTAGCTTGTGCATTCAGGTTCATATCGCCAATCTCATCCAGGAATAGGGTTCCTTCATCTGCCTGTTCGATTTTTCCGTTTTTACTCTTTACAGCCCCGGTGAATGCTCCTTTTTCAAAACCGAAAAGCTCGCTTTCTACAAGTTCATTCGGGATCGCTGCTGAGTTGAATTTAACAAAAGGTTTATTGGTTCTTTTACTTTGATTATGTATTGCAAAAGCTACCAGTTCTTTGCCAGTTCCACTTTCACCCCTGATCAAAACTTTTGAATCACTGGGTGCTACTTTCTGAATAAGTTGAAGTACTTCCCTTATAGCTTTACTTTCACCAATTATTTTATATTGTTCACTTACAGTATCCTTTAATCGAAGATAATCCTTTGATATGGTTTTGAATTCGAACGCTTTTTTCAGAATGATCTTTACTTTAGTCAAACTGAGTGGCTTTTCCAGGAAATCGTAAGCACCCAGTTTCATGGATGTCACTGCTTCTTTGATACCACTGTGTCCAGAAATCATTATCACAATTGTGTCTTTATTTTTTTCTTTAATTATTTTTAGAATATCAAGTCCATTTGCACCATCAAGTCTGACATCAAGCAACACAATATCAGGGGAAAGTGTTTCAAAAAGACGTAGACCTTTGTTAGAATCTAAAGCATATTCACAGGAATAACCTTCATCCTTTAAAATATTTTTCAGAGTCAGGCAGATGTTCACTTCGTCATCTATAATTAATACTCTCATTTTTCCTACTCCAATTCCTCTGCTGATATATTCATTTTGGAACTGATTCTTATTTTGAAAACAGTTCCCTTCCCAGGTTCACTTTGTACATTAATAGAAGCCTTGTTAACGTCAATTAATTTTTTCACAAGTGCCAGACCAAGTCCTGTTCCTTTCTTCTTCTTTGTAAAATAAGGTTCGAATATTCTTGGGAGGTTTTCTGGAGCTATACCTTTTCCTTTATCGATAATCTGAATTATCGTAGAATCTTGTTCATTGCTGATTTTTAGTTTAATTTCATTATTCTCAGGGGAAGCATCGATAGCATTTTGTACAATATTTGTTATTATCTGGTAAAAATGTGTTTGATCAAAACTTATGAAACAATCGTTGTCACTTTCAAGAATTAAATTGTATTTATGAATGTAGGGCTTAAGAATTTCTTCGATCGCAAGAGCAGGATTAAAGTTGGTAAATTTAGGAACAATACTTTTTGCGAAAGTTGAAAATGACCTTGCTAAATTTTGAAGGTTACTGATTTCCTGATTAATTATTTTTACAGAGTCAGGGAATATTTCCTGGAATTTTTCAGGATCTTCTTCATATTTTTCTTCTAATCTCTGGATAGAAAGCTGGATTGGAGTGAGGGGATTTTTAATTTCATGAGCTAAAATGCGGGAAAGCTCTTTCCAGATCATTTCCTTTTCTGCTTGCAGGAGCTTTTTCTGAACCTCCTCAAGCTCTCGAGACATGCTATTGAAGGATTGTTTCAATTCCTTAATTTCTTTAATCCCGGTTTCTGGTAGGTAAACGGAAAAATCACCTTTGCGGATTTTAGCAGTTGCTGATTGAAGTTCTTTTAATGGTTTAGTGATTTTGTACAAGACAAAAATGAAAATAAATATCGAAATCAACATTAACAAAAATAAAAATACAGCAGAGTAAATCTGTGCTTCATGTTGTATCATTTCAGTGGCAGCAAGACTCTGCCTGAAGTTATTGAGAAGTTCTTTAGCTTTCAGACTATCCTGTGTTGTTTTAAACGTTAATGTAGAAAGTGATTGATCGAATTTCATATTTTTAAATGCTTCATTGGACTGCTTGTATTTATTAATAAAGAAGGCATTTAAAACAATCAAACTACCGAGAAATAAACAGAGAAAAAGGATTATAACGCTGGCTCTAAACCCGATCCTAATTTTCATCTTCACCTTTTCTGCATATTTTCTTAATAGAAGGTTTCTTAAATTTCCAGAGCATCATCATATCATATTCTTTATTAATACTTTGCAATCTAATTTTTTTAAGAAAGGATTTTATGGAAATATTGACTTCATTCAGTTCTTCACCTTCGTATTGATATTCCACTTTAGAAATTATATCAATAAGTTCTTGATAAGAATCTGTTGTAGTACTGATGTTCTGTTCTTCAAGACCTATAGTAAAAAACTGAGATAACGGATTAAATACGACAGAGTGTTTAAACTCGTTCTCATGAATAACTACAGATTGATTTTTCAATTCAATATTAAAGAATATATCAATCCTTTGTCCAGATTTAAAAATCTCTTCAAAATCGTTCTCAAAGGCATGAACCAGTTCCGTTTTTATAAATATTTTATCTCCCAAAAAGCTTGCAGTTAATTCTGCAAATGCAGCTCTATTTCCTTCATATGATGACAGAAGTAACATACTCAAAGAGATAAATCCGCTTATTATTTTACTCGATAATGCCTGGAACATCTTGTACTCTTAAATAAAAAGTCTCTAACAAAAACATATTAGAGACTTTTTCCTGGTCTATCTAATTGTCAATATTTAAAATCCGAACCAGGGACCGATACTGACTGTTAATCCATCATAAGATGTATCGGGAGAATCATTAACTTCGAAAGTATCATTACAAGACATAGATTTCCATCCACTTGTGAACGAATGGCTGAGAATATATCCAACTTCTGCTCTGAATGCTAACCAGTCGAGAATTCTAACCATTAACATTCCTTTAGGTTGGAACATAATATAACTTCTTTTAAGTTCAATGGAATTATTAGCAGAATCATCCAGACCATCATTCAGTTCATCCCAGTTATAATCTCCATCTGTTTGGGAAACTTGTAGAGTGTGACCACCCCAACCAAGCATGAAGCCAAGAGATGTTAATAATTTCTTGGAAAGAGCAAATCTTTTGTCCAGAGTGACGCCACCATAAGATGTACTGTAATACATTCTTCTGGTAACAGGTTCATCACTATCAGTTGTATGTGCTCGTTTTCGGTCGATAGAATAGCCTGCACCCATGCCACCAAGGAACCATCCTTTACCTACATTACCTTTTCCACCACCACCATTCAGGAATAAACCTTCTTCGTTCAAACCCCTGAATCCATACTCTTCTAGAATATAATTGATGTCTTCAAACTCATCTTTAGCTACATACCAGACCGGAATCCAGCTACCACCACCAAAACCCACAGAAAGTCTTTTCTTCTTTTTGCCATCTTTGGTGATAATCATTTCTTCATCTTTTGCTGGTTTTAAAGTTGAGAGTGTAAGTTTAGTTGATAAAATATTCTCATCTCGGAATAGTTTTATTTCAACCTCATCACCAATATTCTTACTTTTGATAAGTTTTACAAGATGGTCTTCGAATTTAGCTTTTCTTCCATCAAATTCCATAATGATATCACCTTTAATGATGCCAGCTTTTTGAGAAGGTCCACCGGGTGTAACACCTTTGACCAGTACACCATAGCAATATGGATAATGCATTTTGTAAGCATCTTCAAAATCCATGTCAGATAAATAAACACCCATTTTCGGAGTATCAGTAGATAGTTTTTTAATCCTGATTATAGTTGGTACCTCTGGAATTTCTGACATAGCTTCTTCGACCTCTTCCATTGCTTCTTCAATTGCTTTCTCAACTTCCTCGTTTATTTCTTCAACGGGAACATCTTCTGCAAATAAAGAAAAGCTTCCACACAGAACGATCGCTAAAATTAACATTAACCTCTTCTTCATTTTTAACCTCCTTTGCTTATTTTGTTTGCAAACATTGTGCCAATTATATTCGGTTTTTGTAAGTATATAAAGATAAGTAACTTGCACATTCTTAAATAATTTAAATTGAAATGATTAATTTATAAAAATGATAAATATGAATTTTTATTATTATCAAAAAGATATAACACTATTCCACTCTGGAAATAGCGTTCACAGGACAACCTTTAAATTTCTTACCATTTCCATCTACACAAATCCCACAATCAATACATTTGTCTTTATCAATTAAGGCAATACCATTAACCATTGTTATAGCATCAACCGGACAATATTTAACACAAAGCTTGCAGCCAATACATTTTTTTGGATTTACAATATAGTAATCTTTTTTCGTTGTTTTTTCCCAGATAGGATTTCCTCTATTATCTCGAAGTGGAATTACATTTTCTTTAATGAAAATAGTGTATACAAATAATTCACCTTCTTCTAATAGTCCTTCAAGTGTGAATTTCTCTTCAGGTTTCATTATAATTTCATTTTCTTCAAGGAAATCCTCAGGTGCTAATACAAGTTTATAAAAATCTTTATCGGTACTTAGGAACCATTCGTTACCTATCTTTTTTAATGTGCCTTCAAATTCCTTTAATGTTAATTCTTCAGTTTTTTGGGATATGACATTCAAAGTAAAAACTATGATGATTATGGTTATGAGAAAAAAAAGTCTTTTCATTTGTTCTTCTTTTAATTTAAACAAAACTATATTAACCACCACTGACAAGATGAATAACATTTATCTTAGCATTTTTTGGAACAACTTTTGTTCCATATTCAAAACTTCGTATTAATTCACCATTAACTTTAACTATAAACATCTTGGAAGAATAATTCATTTTCTTTATAATTTCATTTATTGTGATATTTTCTTCCCAGTCAAAGAGATTTCTATTTACAGTTATTTTTTTCATATTCCTTTTAACAATAAATCCAGAACTAAATTTGCCTGCATATTGGCTACAATTCCAACACGTGGAGCCATAGGGGACATGCCTTCCTGCAATTCTGTTTCTTCATCACCACATATGTAAAGATTGTCCACTTTTCTGGTATGAAGTATTTCGTTTCTACCATATCCTGCAACTCCGGAAGCAGCGATTATCGGTTTATCAGGAAAGTTTGTAATCCAGGTTTCAATCAGCATTTTCTTCATCGCAGCTTTATCGAAAGCTTCGACTATAATATCGACATCTTTATAGATAACAGGAATGTTTTTTTCATTCAAAGTAATTTGGTGAACTTGATATTCACTGAACGGATTAATTTTCTTTAGATTTTCCAATAAGGCAATAACTTTAGGTTTGCCAATCTGGTCAGTAAAATATTGCTGTCTGTTTAGATTGGAAATCTCGATTTTATCAAAATCTGCAATTATAAGTTTTCCAATTCCAACTCTTGCTAATGAAACTGCGATTGTTGAACCTAAACCGCCAACACCGGCAATTCCAACTGTTGCCTTGCGAACTTTAGGAAGGATTTTTGGATCGTGTTTGGAGAAGAATTGAGTTTCTTTTTGATTCATTTGTAAATCTTTTAAATATATTTACAGCTTTTTATTAAGTTTTTTTGGTTTTTAATTTAAATAATTTTAATAAACAGCTATCTATTTGAATTCTATATTTATCTGGTAATTGACCGAGCTCTCGTCTAATAATCGATTTAGATATAGTAATCAATCGTTGCAGCCGAATTGTAGATGAAATTTTCAATCCGGTTTCTTTAAATTCTGAATTATTTGAATCAATGAAGATGTCACTTTCTATTAATTCGTCTGTTTTTGAACTTGTAATAAAGGCAATAACAATATGATTATATTCTCCGATATAATCGGTTAAACAAACAGCTGGTCTAACTTTTGATGAACTTAAATCATCAAATGGAAATGGAACTAATATAATTTTACCTTTAATCATTAAATGGCTTTCCGTCAGTTATTGTATAGATATCTTCTTGAGGATCTTTCAGAAAGTCGAAAACTGAATTTTTTGAAGCTGCTGATAGCCATTCTTTCTCATCAATTTCTTTGTCATTTTCTAACATTAATAATATATGAACTTTGCAAGAAGGAATTTCAGATAAAGAATCATTTATTAACAGTTTATGATTTTTATCAATAAAGCCATCTAATTCAACTACTTTTAATATTTTTTTCATTTTTTATATCCTATATTAAAATATTTGTATCGACAACAATCATAATCTACCATAATTTTTAGCTTTGTTTAATTTTTTTTCTGTGAGATAAACACCTTTTTCTTGTAATTTTTTTCTTATCTCTTTTGCAGATTTAAGATATTCTTCAGGATTAATTTTCTGGCTTATTATTTCTTTTTCAAAAATGGTAATGATTTCATTATTTAAACTTCTGTGATGGTCAGCAGCTCTTTTTTTCAATAGATTATAAACATTTTCAGGAATATTCTTTATTGTAATAGTTGTTGCCATAATAACCTCCATTTTGGTTTCATTCTGGTTCTATTAATTGAATTTAACATAAAAAGTCAAGATAAAAAAACCTTCAAGGTTTTGGAAGCCTTGAAGGTTTGTAAATATTATCCAATAAAATCAGACATCAAATTTTACACCCTGTGCAAGGGGTATTTCCTTACCCCAATTTATGGTATTTGTCTGTCTTCTCATATAAGCTTTCCAGGCATCGCTTCCAGCTTCTCTTCCTCCACCTGTTTCTTTTTCTCCACCAAAAGCTCCACCGATCTCAGCACCACTGGTTCCGATATTTACATTTGCTATACCACAATCACTACCAGCATGACAGAGAAACTGTTCTGAATATTGCAGGTTATTTGTAAATATTGCTGATGAAAGTCCCTGGGGAACATTATTATGAAAATCAATAGCTTCGTCTATATCCTTAATTTTTATCAAATAGAGAATTGGTGCGAAAGTTTCTTCTTGGACAATTGGCATATCATTTTTAGCAATAACAATGGTCGGTTCAACATAACATTTACCAAGTACATTTTCTTTTAATACTTTACTACCGTAGATTATTTCACCACCCTGCTTTTTGATTATTTCTAAGGCATTAAGATATTCTTTTACTGCGGAATAATCAACAAGAGGTCCCATGAGAATTCCATCTTCGAGTGGATCTCCAATTGGTATGGATGAGTAAGCTTTTTTCAGTTTATCAGCAAACATATCAAATATTTTCTCGTGGAGAAGTATTCTGCGTGTGGTTGTACATCTCTGTCCTGCAGTTCCTACTGCTCCAAATAAAACTGCTTTTAAAGTAAGTTCCAAATTAGCATCTTCCATTACAATAATTCCGTTATTCCCACCAAGTTCGAGTATAACCTGACCATACCTTTTTGCAGCTGCCTGATGAACTCTTTTGCCCATTGAACAGCTACCGGTTGCACTGATCAGGGGGATTGCTTTATCATTTATTAACCTTTCTCCGATTGTGCTTCCTCTACCGATAATCAAATTGAATATAGCTTTGGGTACATCATTTTTTTCCAGAACTTTATGAACGATATTTGTTATAGCAATAGAAGTTAAAGGAGTTGATGATGAGGGTTTCCATATCATTGTATCACCACAAACACCGGCAATAAAAGCATTCCATGCCCACACAGCAACTGGAAAGTTGAATGCAGAAATTATTCCTATCACACCAAGGGGATGCCATTGCTCATACATCCTGTGATTAGGTCTTTCTGACATCATTGTTTTACCATAAAGCTGACGCGAGAGACCAACAGAAAAATCTGCCATATCTATCATTTCCTGGACTTCACCAAGTCCTTCTGTACGAATTTTTCCCATCTCAATGGTAACAAGGCTGCCAAGTTCGTCCTTATATTTTCTCAACTCCAATCCGATTTGTCTTATGATTTCTCCTCGTTTTGGAGCAGGAATCATTTTCCATATTTTAAAATCTTCCTGTGCTTTTTTAGACACAATTTCATAATCTTCCACAGAAGCAGATTTCACTTTAGCTATCAATGAATCATCTATAGGGGAGAAGACTTCAATAATCTCTCCAGATGTATCAAGCCATTCTCCACAATAAGCTCCTGAATTAATTTCTTCAATCCCCAGTTTTCTAAAAATTTCTTTCATTTTTTAATTCTCCCTTTTTTATTTTTTTATTCTTCTTCCATAAATGGGTATTTATAATCTGTAGGTGGAATAAAGTTCTCTTTTATTGTTCTTGGTGAAACCCATCTGAGTAGATTTACAATATCTCCTGCTTTATCATTAGTTCCGGAAGCTCTTGCACCGCCAAAAGGTTGTTGTCCAACCACAGCTCCGGTTGGTTTATCGTTTACATAGAAGTTCCCGGCTGCATTTCTGAGAATATCTTTTGCTTTTATTATTGCTTCTCTATCATTTGCAAAAATTGCACCAGTTAAGGCAAAGGGTGAAGTCTCATCGCAAAGATGGAGAGTCTTTTCATAATCATTATCTTTATAAATATAAATGGTGATAACAGGTCCGAAGATTTCTTCTTCCATAGTCTTAAATTTTGGGTTTGGGGTTAGAATGACAGTTGGTTCTATGAAATATCCTTTGGAGTCGTTATATCCTCCACCAACCAATATTTCCGCTTCGGATGATTCTTTTGCATAATCTATGTAATTCACAATTGAATCAAAAGCAGCTTTATCAATGATTGCATTTACAAAGTTTGTGAAATCTTCAACATCTCCCATTTTCAATTCACGGATAGTAGCGAGTAACTTATCTTTTAATTTTACCCAAATACTTTCAGGAATATATGCTCTGGAAGCAGCGGAACATTTCTGTCCCTGATATTCAAAAGCTCCTCTTACAATTGCTATATTTAATGCATCAACATCTGCAGAGGGATGTACGAAGATGAAATCTTTCCCCCCGGTTTCACCCACAATTCTGGGATAAGTTCTATATTTCTCGATATTCTTACCGATAGTTTTCCACATACTATGAAATGTAGGTGTACTACCTGTAAAATGAATTCCAGCTAAATTTGGGTCTGCTAGGACAGGATCACCTACCTGTGCACCAGAACCCGGAATAAAGTTTATGACTCCATCAGGTACTCCCGCTTCTTTGAATAACTGCATCAGATAATAGGCGCTGTAAACTGCTGAGGAAGCAGGTTTCCACAAAACCACATTTCCCATGATAGCTGGAGCAGTTGGTAGGTTGCCAGCAATTGATGTAAAATTGAATGGAGTTACTGCAAAAACAAAACCTTCAAGAGGACGACTCTCAGTCATGTTCCAGATACCTTTAGCAGAATTGGGCTGTCTTTCATATATTTTCATTGCATAAAAAGTATTGAATCGGAAGAAGTCTATCAGTTCACAAGCTGAATCAATTTCTGCCTGGAATACATTTTTACTCTGAGCAAGCATTGTAGCAGCATTTAGTATAGAACGATATTTCGTGGAAAGCAGTTCTGCAGCTCTTTGGAAAATTGCAACTCTTTCTTCCCACGGCATATTTGTCCATTTTTCTTGAGCCTTCAGAGCTGCATTCACAGCCATTTTTACTTCCTTTTCACCAACCTTGTGATATCTGCCAAGTAA